>JAIRNN010000094.1 GCA_031257995.1 Spirochaetaceae bacterium
GCTCTTCGTAACGCAAGCGAAAGATCTCTTCTCTTTCTTCTAACGTAATTCTTTCGTAACTCATTTGTGCCACCTTGTTTTATTTTATCAGGTTGCACTAGGAATTTCAGGATGCCTGAATAAAAAACTGAGCGTCGTGTTAAGCAAGGGTACAGCCCTTTTGCTGGCGCTTACGGTTATGGTTACCAGTTGTCCGATGGTGGATACGGTGGAAACAGTAGGAGGAGGTACCGGCGCCAACCAGCCCAAGACTCCGGACGGTGCCATCCCGGAGGGAACGGGACCTGTCGGAAAGCCGGCAGATCCCATAATACCCGCCTTTTTCTACCTGAATGGGAGGAAGCCTACGCCAACCGATACGGGCAGAACCGGATTCATGGTCGCTAACTTGGCCGCCGCCGCGAATCTGCTTGTCATGTCCGAAGACCTGCCTGAGGCCGATCCGGTTGTTTACTTTTACGGCATCGAAGGCATTTCCAGCGCCGAAATTCAGTTTGAACGCGGCGAGGATTTTCCCCGGAGCTTTGTGATCCGCGAGGAAGGCGGTACGGAAACAACGGCGGTCTTTAGCGGCTACGACAGCAAAACGTCTACCTTTTCGGCTGAGGTAAGCGACGGTAGCATCACGGAGACGTATGATGATCTGGTGTTAAACAGCGGCGTGTTCGCCGCGTATACCGATGACGACACCCTAAGCGAGAGTCAGAACCTCCGTGTAAAGAATATCGTTACCTCGCTGGCACTGTGGGCGAGTCTTGTGTATCAAACCGGGGGCGCAAGCGTTGCCGTTGAACGGAACGAGGTCGGCGCTTACCTGTTTTTTGCGGGGGGCGTCAAACAAGCTTTCACGAAAGTTGCGCAAGTGTTTATGGTAGCCGCAGTCGTGGCAGTTGCCGTGGCGGTGTTGGCCTGCACGGCAGCGGTCATTGCCACGGTGTCCCCCGTCGCGTTTGCCGTTGTCGCGCCTGTTGCAGTTGCGGTAGTGAAAGTGTCTTTGGGGGTCAGCTTTGTTTCGGGCATCCTCTCCGTAGGCTTCCAGGCCATCGCAGACAAAATACCGGAGAAGGAGACCCCGGAGGATCCCGCGCCGCCTGAACCTCCCGTTCAGCACAATACCGGCGATCCGGGACCCGAAGGCGGCATTCTGATTGTTGTAGATAAGGGGGGCGGCAGTTATGACTTATATGAAGCCGCTCCTGACGATCTTGGACTGTTGAAGATACAGGGCGGCGCGGCTGCGGCGGCCTGCGAGGGCTATTCCACCTCCCCTGACGGTAAAAAGGACTGGTTTCTGCCTGACTACGAGCAACTATTCTATATATATGACGTATATAAAATGGATGTGCTGGATTGCCAGCCTGAGTTTTACTGGTCATCTACAGTGCATTATAATCCCGGTGAATCCGATCCATATTATGTGGCTATCGATTTTGAAAGTGGTAAGCCTCAATATCTCTCCTCCGCTAATGGCTCCTTCCTCGTGCGTCCTGTCCGGCGGGTATCGGAGGAGGAACTGGCAACCCTTCCTCCGTCGCCGTCCAGCCAGACGGATCAGACTGACAGCCAGGCAGATCAGACTACGCCAAGCCAGCCTGGAAGGCCCACGCCAAGTTCTCCTGAAGATATCATCTTCGGCCCCATCTACAACAAGGCCGTTTAATCATGGGATGGCCGCCGTTATCACCTCCCGTCCCCATTCACGGGACGGGAGGTGATGTCCCGGGAGGCGGTAGGCAAAGGTTCCGGTATACGGAATCGGGTATACAAACGAAGTCATTTTAAGGTGAAATGTATGATAAAGAAAGGTTTTATGGTATTGGTTCTCGCGGCGTTTGGCGCGGCGAGTGTTTTCACGCAGGACTTTACTCTGAGCGCAGGTGCGGGCGGGTTTATCGATGGCGATCTCGGCGGCGGCGTTGAGGCTAAGATATATCAGTGCGGACAGTCAACTACAATAAAAGCCGAAAACCCATATTTCGGCGGCGGTGCTTTTGCCTTCTTTGACATGAACTATGTGGAATTGTCGCTCGCATTCTATGATGGCGGCGGCAAATTCAAGATGTCGGGCGGCAGCCTGAACGAGGAGATGGATGCATCGAGAACAAACTTGAACATCGGCCTGCTCGTTAAATACCCCTTTGTGATAAACGGCAAACTGACGTTTTTCCCGCTTTGTGGTTATGAATACCAGATTTGCCTTTCCGCGAAAGATGACAAGGGTGAGTACGAAGGTTTTGACGGGGACGGCAGCCCCAGTGATTTGAGCGCAATGTGGATCAAATTGGGTATTGGCATGGACTTCGCGTTCACGGCAAAGGTTTATCTGCGTTTCGAGGCTCTGTACGGCATGAGGGCTATCAGGCTGAAAAGGACTTTGTAGACTTTGCTAGAAAAACGTTTCCTGGTGTTGGTACAGAAATATTAACCGGTCACAGTCCAACCGTAAAACTTGCGGTGGACTACAAGTTCTACAGCGTCCGCCTTCCCCGTTGAAGGCCGGAAGCCGAATCCAAACTGTAGCGTCCATCACTACCGGCTGGAAGCGCCCATCGAGCAACCTCAATAAATTCTTTATGATTTAGAGACTAAACCACTTGACACTTTTCGTATAGTCCCTATACTATAGATACAACTTATTTGAAGGAGTGTCTATGGAAGAATCTATAGTGGTCAAAACACAGGGCTTGGGCAAGAAGTACGGGGTGCGATACGCCGTACTGAATCTCAATGTAGAAATCAGGCGGGGGCAGATTTACGGCTTCATCGGGCAGAACGGAGCGGGGAAAACCACGTTTATCCGTATGCTCACCGGGCTCATTGCCCCAACGGATGGGCAGATTGAGCTTTTTGGCGAAAGCGGGGAACGCGCGTTGCAGAAGGCGCGGCGCAGAATCGGGAGCATCGTTGAAACCCCGGCGCTCTTCCCCAGTATGACCGCCCGCCAAAACCTTGAAACCCAGGCGCGGCTTCTGGGACTTGCGGACAACCCCGCCGTGATCGGCGAGGCGTTGGAATCGGCGGGGCTTGACCATACCGGCGCTAAAAAAGTCAAGGACTTTTCACTCGGTATGCGGCAGCGGATCGCCCTTGTCCAGGCCATGCTTGCAAACCCGGAATTTCTTGTTCTGGACGAACCGGTCAACGGGCTTGACCCCAAAGGCATCATCGAAAACCGGGAACTGTTGAAACGGCTCGTCCGGGAAAAAGGTATGACCATCCTTATTTCAAGCCACATCTTGAGCGAACTCGCCCTGCTTGCCACCGATTACGGCATCATCGACAACGGACGGCTCATCAAACAGATAGGCGCGGAGGAATTGCAGCGGGAATGCCGGCAATGCATACGGCTGCTCACCGATGAAACGGAAAAAGCGGTTTCCTTCTTGACGGAACATTTCCATGTGAAAGACATGGAAACCGCCGGCGGCGGAGCGGGAAAAGAAATCAGGATTTTTGAGCAGCTCGACCATATCGCCCTTATGAATAGGGCGCTCTGCGAAGCGGATATTCCTGTCTCTTCCATCAGCATGGAAGGGCAGGATTTGGAAAGTTATTTTATCAAGCTGACCGGAGGTCAGCCAACTGGAGGTGTCGCATGACAACAATTCTTAACGCGGAATTTTACAAACTCAAGTCCAACATCGGGTTTAAACTTTTGCCGGCGGCGGCAGCGCTTATGACGCTGGTAACAATAGGCTTCATGCTTTTCGTATCGGGAGGCGCGACCGTGGAAGGCGAGTCGTTCACCGTTACCGATGTATTCGGCTTTGAACCGGAGGGGCGTTTAGGCGCGGGCGCGCTCACCACGCTGTCGAACCTCTACGGCTTCATCGCCGCCGTTTTTGCCGGGCTTTTTATTTCCACCGAGTTTAACCAGGGAACGATACGGAACGCTCTCTCTGTCGGCGTTTCACGGACAAAGGTGTATCTGTCAAAGCTGGCTGTTTCAGCGGCGCTACTCGCGCTTTGTATGCTCCTGTCGTGCATAACCTTCATCGTGGGCTTTACCCTCACCTACGGCTTTGGCGTCACCGGTATCGAGGGTTTCCTCCGGGACGCGCTCACGGTCTTTTTCCTGCAATTCCTGTATCACTTCACCTACTCAGGGATTGGCTACCTGCTCGCCTTTTTGATACCGAACATCGTAATAACCGTGGCAATCGGCATCATCATCGTGGTCGCGTCCGGCGTCGTGGTTGAAATATGCACCGCCTTTGACGCGCTGAACGGGATCGCGCCGTTTATCCCCCAGTATTATGTAACCCGCCTGAACGGTGCATTGCATAACCCGCTGTTTCTTGTGACAGGCGCGGCGGTGAGCGTTGTTTTCGTTGCGGCTACCGCAGTCATGGGATGCCTCTTGTTTAAGCGACAGGACATAAAGTAGGTCAAGGAGTGAAAGATATGAAGAAATTTACTTTGCTTATGGCGTTTACCGCGTTATGCGCGGCGCTGTTCGCCCAGAATGTAGGCGGTACGGATATTACCGGAACGTGGCGGAACGACAAGGAACAGCAGCGGTTCATATTCAGCGCTGACGGCGCGGTCGTTATGGAGGCTTATGGCGAGGAGTTGGAAAAATCCCTGCACGAGGAGCGGCGCGCGGGCGGCGATGCCGAAGCGTCGGCAACCGGCCTGCGGGGAACCTATACGGTTAAGGGGAATCAAGTCACGCTGGCGTTTCAGGAGGGCAACAAAACGCACAAGATGACGTTGCGTATAGTAAACGCGAATACTTTGCGGATGTTCGGACTCAACTATACCCGTGTTGCGGGAGGTGGAAAATGAAAAAGATTGCTTTGTTTATGGCGGCACTCGCTGAGGGAACGGCGGCAAGCCTTGCGGTAATGGCGGTATCGTTTGCGGTAATGGCGGGAAGCCTTGCGGTAATGGTTGTAAGCCTTGTAGGAACGGCGGTAAGCCTTGTGGGAACGGCGGCGAGAGATGCGGTACTCTTTGTCAAGAGATGCGGTACTCTCAGGCGAGAGATGCGGGAGTCTCAGGCAAGACTTGCGGGAATGGCGGGGGCGTTGCGGGGGCGCGAAGCCCCCGCAGAGGGGGTAACGGAAGACCCGGCGGTACGCAAAGCGTACCGTTGGGGCTGGAGCGAGGGGGAGGCTTCCCCCTCTTTATGTATTCTTATGTCGCGAGGGGGCGGAAAATGAAAAAGATTACGCTGTTTATGGCGGCGCTCGCTGCCGGGGCTGCCTGCTATGCGGAAGACGCGGCGACCCTTCCGGCGGGAACGCTGCGCGTGGATGCCGATGCGTCTGTCGGTTTTGTTCGTGAAGGATGGGACGCGGACGGCAAAAAGGCGGACGCTCCGGACGCGGTGGTTATCGGGGCGGCGCTCGGCGTTTTCTATGGGTTTTCCCCGTGGTTTACCGCGGCCTTTGAGGTCGCCCTTACCGACACCGACCTCACGAGCATAGACATTGGCAGCGATGGGGACGGCGCGGCTGAAATCTACGAGGGCTTGAGCGATTTCCACCTCAAGGCGCAATTTCAAATTGCCGGGGCGGGCGCGCTGTTGCCGAGCGACCGTTTCAGGATGCGGATTACGCCCGGTATTGTCATTCCGTTTCCCGGCATTGACGACAAAGACGCGCTCGGCAATCATACGTGGGGCGCGGGAGGCGATGTGTCTTGTGATATGTTCATCACCGAAGCCTTCTTCATAAACGTGTTGAGCGAGGCGTACTGGTTTCCCGTTGATAACAAATCAAAGACGAACAATGAATGGGAATTCGCGCTGGAGTCCGGCCCGCACTACAGCTTTGCCTTGGCGGGGCGCGTGTTGCTTTCGCGCTGCCGGTCAACTGGAAGGTAGCGCCGGAAAACGACCGCATGGTTGATGGCGTATCTTCCCATCTGCTCACCGTCCGCCCCGCGCTGACGCTGAAATTGACGCGCCCCTTCGCGGTCGACATCGGGATTGAATACACCCTTCCGCTCTACGGCAAAAATCATTACGCCGCCCATACCATAACGGTGAAAGCGCCGGTGTATTTTAACTTCGCAAAAAACAAAGAAAACAAAGGAGAAGAATAGTATGCGAAACATTGTTGTACTGTTTTTTTGTGTTAGTTTGTACGGGTCTCTGTTTGCCCAAACGCCTTCTTCCGCCAGCATTATGGGAACGTGGAAATACGACAAAGAGGGCTTGACATTCCAGTTTAACGCCGACGGCTCGTTTACGATGGACGAGGAAGGCGAGGCGGCGCGGCAGGTCGTCGAACAGGAACAGCGCGGCCTGAGCGAAAGCGCGATTACCAGTGTCAGCGGAACCTATACAGTTACCGGCAACAGGATAGATATGCTCATGCTTGTTGATGGGGAAAAACCACAGGGTGCGTATGACATTCCGGCTTATGAACGCAAATACCTTGCGGCTGGACGGGCAGGACTACCGGAGGATGCAGTAACTGCGGCCCAGGCCCGGTCATCGGGTCTGGGCTAGTCGGCTACCGGTATCGGTAGAGAGGGCCTGTCCCCGCAGAGGGGGTTGTCCCCGGCGAGGGGGCTGTCCCCGACGAGGGGGCTGTCCCCAACGAGGGGGGCTGTCCCCGCAGAGGGGGCTGTCCCTGTCGAGGAGCCTGTCCCCGGGATGGGGTCGTTACGGGGGTGTGCCCCCGTAGAGGGGGTAGCGTAAGACCCTAAGCCCGCTTACGGGCGGCGGGCTGGAGCGAGGGGGAGACTTCCCCCACCTAAAATACACCGATGTTATTTCCATGCCTAAAGCAGTATAGTGATCGTGCCGGGGAGCCGATGTCTGCGAGGGCGCAGCCACGGAAGGTAGCATAGCCGCTGCCCGGAGGAAGGTGTGGACGTACTGAACGTACGGTGCCAATAGAGGCGGCACTTGGGTAGCACTTTCAGTGTTGCGGAAAACCACCGGCCTCTCGTATCGCGCCGTACTCTATCACCTCCACATCAGATGGTGTTATACTGATGGCATGAACAAGCAGTATTTTCGGAAAACGAAGATTGTGTGTACGATGGGACCGGCGTGCGACCATGACGATATGGCGCGCAAGATGCTCGGTGCGGGGATGAATGTCGCGCGGTTTAACTTTTCTCATGGCAGTTATGACGAACACAAGGTTCGTATCGACCGGGTCAGGCGGATTTCCGCAGAGATGGAGTGTCCGGTCGCGCTGATGCTTGACACGAAGGGGCCGGAGATCAGAACGGGGCTTGTCGAGGACGGCGGCATAGTCGAGTTCAGAAAGGACGACACGGTGATCGTGTCAACGGACGGCGCGTTTACCACTGCCGCTGCCGGGGGCTCTCCGGGGCGGATTTCCCTTAGTTGGAAAGACTTGGCGGCCCGCGTCAAGCCGGGGATAAAGATACTTGTCGCGGACGGGCTTTTCGAGCTTGAGGTACTGGAGAGCGACGGGAAAGAGGTGAAGTGCCGGGCGGCGAACAACGCCAAGATCGGCAGCAGAAAGAACGTCAATCTCATCGGGATTCATCCGGGGCTTCCGATCATCGGGGAACAGGACAAGAAGGATCTGGCGTTCGGTGCGGAACAGGGACTTGATTTTGTCGCGGCGAGTTTTCTTTGTTTCCCGCATGAGGTAGTGGAGATTCGCGAATATATCCGAGCGTTGCGCTGGCCGGCCCGGATCATCGCCAAGATTGAAAGTCAGGAGGGACTGGACAACATAGACGCGATTGCCGGAGTCGCGGACGGCATTATGGTGGCGCGCGGCGATCTGGCGGTGCAGATTCCCGACGACCAGATCCCGCTGGCCCAGAAAAAGATCATCAGCACGGCGCGGCGGCATTGTAAGCCGGTGATCACGGCGACACAGATGCTTGACTCGATGATCGTCAACCCGCGCCCGACTCGCGCCGAGTTGACCGATGTTGCCAACGCGATCTTTGACGGCAGCGATGCGGTGATGCTTTCCGGCGAGACGGCAAGCGGCGCGTATCCGGTGGAGGCGGTTTCCACAATGGCAAAGATCGCCTGCACGATAGAGCAGTCGGACGAGTACCGCGCCCACATCAAAAACACGCAAGCCCTTTCCCCTGCGGCAGCCCATGCCAACGATGTTGCGCGGATCACCTCGCGCAGTGCCTACGAGATCGCGCTTGCGGTAGGAGCAAAAGTCATCGTGACCCCGACGGTTTCCGGCAACACCGCCCGCCAGATCGCGATGTGGCGGCCCGAACAACCGATTCTCGCCGTTACTCCTGACGAGCGGGCCTATCGGTCGATGCAGCTCGACTGGGGTGTTATCCCGAAACTGACCAGCACCGCGATCCATTCGGACGAGATGATCCTCAATGCGCTGAAAATCCTGGCGGAAGTGTCGCTCGCCGACATTTCCGACCGTGTCGTCCTTGCGGCGGGGCTGCCCCTGCACAGCCCGCTGCCGCTTAACACGATACGCATCCTTATTATGGGGAACGTTCTTGCCCGCAGCGCGTCAGGCGGCTACGCCAACGAAAACATAAAACGCGCGAACGGCAAAATCGTCTGGGCGGACTCGGCCACCGAAGCCCGGCAAGTCATCAAGGCAGACGGCGGCGACATCTTGGTATGCCCCGCATTGACTGATGAATACATCCCGATCATCCGCATTGTCCGGGGCGTTATCTGCGAAGGCAACTGCCACATCGTCAACACCGTGCTGGCAATGATCAACCCGAACCTCGTATGGCTCACCGGCGTCCGCAACGCGACCCGCAAACTCGAGTCCGGACTCAACGTTACTATCGACGGCGATGCCCAACTCGTCTACGAAGGCGTCATCTAAAGCCCCGGAGAGGCTTTTTTTCGGGCAAAGCGTAGCGCGGAAAGGCGGGGGCTTCCCCCCTTCGGGGAAATGGATAATTGAGCCTGTTTCAAAACACGAGCGAGTTTTGAAACAGGCTATGCAGTTTTTCAGGCTATGGCCGTTTTTAGAAGTGTCTGACACCTGCGGAAATGTCATGGAGCAGACGCGCCACTGTCAACAAGTTATGTCCAAAGCGCAATCATAAATCCTAACTTGTTGACAGTGGGAGGCTTCCACTCATAAAACCCTGAATACAAATCACCCTTCCTTAAAACCTCACTTCACCGAACCAAGAATACCGGACACAAAGTGGCGTTGCTGGGTGAAAAAGAGGATCACCGTCGGCAACGTACTGATCGTAACGGCGAGCATGAGGATGCCGTAGTCGGT
>JAIRNN010000145.1 GCA_031257995.1 Spirochaetaceae bacterium
TGAAAGCCCCCGTGGGGCAGGGATGAGGTGTGTCTTGTCCCCAGAATGGGGACTGCGCCGCGCTCTCCCATCACGCCGGGCTCTATGAAAGCCCCCGTGGGGCAGGGATGAGGTGTGTCCTGTCCCCAGAATGGGGACTGCGCCGCGCTCTCCCATCACGCCGGGCTCTATAAAAGCCCCTGTGGGGCTGGGATGGGGGCGTTGCGGGGGATACCCCCGCTGAGGGGGGTGACGGAAGAATTGCGCAGGGCGTAGCCCGGAGCAAGTCTGGAGGCAGTGGGGAGACTTCCCCCCTCATTTTCCATTCTCTCGAAGGGAGTGGAAGTTTCCCCTTACTATGTATTGGGGAACGGAAGGGTTGGGGGACTGAATGAAGAGTGGAAAGAAAGGAATAAAGAGGTTCGTTATTATCGCGGCGGTTGTCGTGCTGGGGGCGGGCGGCTTTGTCGGGTATCCCCGGCTGCGGGCGGTTTGGGCCGGGGATGAGGCGGGGGCGACGTATCGGGTCCGCAGTGAAACGTATACCGACATTATCGAGATAGCGGGCACGGTATCGGCGGCGAAGGAGCAGAACTTGCAGGCGGCGGGGGCGGGCACGGTGACGGCGGTCTATGTGCGGGAGGGCGACCGGGTGGCAAAGGGGCAGGTTGTTCTGCGGCTGGACGACAGCGAACAGCGTTACAACTTGGAAAAGCACGATTTTGATGTGGCGCAGAAGCGGGTGAGCGGTTCGCCGAGGGAGATCGAGCTTCTGGAGCGGCAGCGCGAGGTGCTGGAACAGCGTCTGAAAGACCGGCAGGTGATCGCCAACTTTGACGGCGTGATCGCCCAGCTTTCTATTGCGGTCGGCGACGTGGTGGAGGCGAAAGACAGCGCGGGGGTGATTCTGGACCGCTCCTACCTCAAGGCGACGGTTGAGGTGGTGGAGACGGACGCGCCTAAACTGCGTCCCGGCCAGAGGGCTACGCTCTCGTTCCCCGCGCTCGCCGCTGCCGGAGAGGACACGGTTGTCGAGGGGTTTGTCTATTCGTTTCCCGCTGTCGCGGCAAAGTCGTCTCGCGGGGCTTCGGTGGTAAACGCCGAGATCCATATTGACAACCCGCCGGATGTCATTCTGCCCAACTATTCGTTCTCAGGCTCCATCGAGATTCGTCCGCCTGAAACCTTGCTGCTTGTCGAACGTCTCGCCATAGGCCGCCCCACGGGGGCTTTCCTTGGGAGCGGCGTAGCAGAAGAGGACGGCGGTTCCCCTACGGGGAAGGAAAGGGGTGAAGGAGATGGAGGGGGACAACCGCCCATTCATAGTATGCCGCCCCCAAGTGAAGCCGTGCTTGCAAGCAAGCTTGTGGGGCCGTGGGCCGAGAAGGTGCTTCCCGGAGGCGGCGTGGAGCGGGTCGCGGTGCGGGTCGAGCCTTATGGGGATGAGTTTGTCAAGGTTCTGAGCGGGCTTGCCGAGGGGGACGAGGTGAAGGCGCAAGGGGTTGCGCCTCGGTCCGGGCAGGCGGGGCAAAGCGGCGCGGCGGCGGACCGGGCTAGCGGGCCGGGCGGCAGATCGGGCAGGCGGGGCGGGCCGCCTCCTCCCATCGGCGGGTGAGGAGGCGGTTGTGGATAACATCATCGTGCTGGAAAATGTTACCAAGATCTACGGCATGAAAGACGGCGCGGTGCGGGCGCTGGCCGGGGTCTCGCTGCTCATTCAACAGGGCGAGTATGTGTCGATTATGGGGCCGTCCGGTTCCGGCAAGTCGACGTGTATGCACATCATCGGCTGTCTGGACCGGCCCACAGGCGGGCTGGTGCTGGTTGACGGGTGTAATACGGCGCTTATGAACGAGCGGGATCTGGCCGTGCTGCGGAATCAGACGGTGGGATTTGTCTTTCAGCAGTACCACCTTCTCCCGTCCCTCTCGGTGCTGGAAAACGTGATGCTGCCGTTGCGGTACCAGGGGGTTGATGTGCGCCGCCGGAAGAAGATCGCCCTTGAGATGCTGGACCGGGTGTCGCTCGCGGACCGGGCGCGTCATCGGCCTTCTGAGCTTTCCGGCGGGCAGAGACAGCGGGCGGCCATCGCGCGGGCGGTGGTTACGCGGCCCAAGATCGTGCTGGCGGACGAGCCGACCGGGGCGCTGGACAGCGAGACGGGCAGTCTGGTGCTGAACCTCTTCGCCGGTATCAACCGGGAGGGGACGACCGTCATCCTCGTTACGCACGATGTCCATGTGGCCGCCGAAGCCCGCCGCCGGGTGCGCCTCCTCGACGGGAGTATTGCGGAGGACCGCCATGTTTGAAGATCTGCTCTTCGCGTTCAAGATGTTCCGGCGCAACAAGACGCGCACGGTTCTTTCTCTGCTGGGCGTGATTATCGGCGTGGCATCCGTCATCATCATCGGCAACTTGGGCGAAAGCGCAACCGGCAGGGTGAGAAAGACGCTGGGTTCGTCAAACCTCAACATGATCGAGGTGAGTACCGGCTTCATGCGGCGCGCGCGGGAAAACCGTATCCGGCTGGACGAATCGTTTCGCAGCGATATATTCGGGTCTGTCCCCGGTATCAAGAAAATCTGGTTCAAGAACGCGCTCTCCGCGACTCTGGCAAACGGCGAATTGAGTTATTCCGGCAATTTGAGCGCGGTGGAACACGGCTTTATCGAAATGGCCGGGCTCGCGCTGGGAAAAGGCCGCTCCTTCAACGTTTCAGACAATGTGGAAGGAACGCAAACTATCATTCTGGGAAGTCTGGCGGCGCAGGCTCTCTTTCCCGACGGTAACGAGATCGGGGCGCGGATTCTGGTGCAGGCGGGCGGCGTACCCTTCGGCTTCGAGGTGGTCGGGGTCCTGTCCGGCACGGCATCGGGGTTTGAATCGCCCGAACGGAGCATCTATATCCCGCGCGGTTTTTACACCAAGAAGATCGCGCCTTCCCCTGATGCCGCCAGCGCCGTGGTGGAAGCGGAAAGCCCCCAGCAGGTTACGCGCATCACCGCCGATCTGCAATCCTATGCGGAAGAAAAAACGGGGGAACAATACGCGCTCTCCGTCGAGTCTCTGCAAGCTATGCTGGAACAGTTCGACGAAGTGACGGGCACGATGAGTCTCCTCTTGTCCGGCATCGCCGCCATATCGCTCTTGGTCGGCGGCATCGGCATTATGAACATCATGATCGTTACCGTTACCGAACGAAAGCGTGAGATCGGTATCCGCAAGGCGATAGGCGCATCCCCCGCCGCGATACGCGCGCAATTCTTGGTCGAATCCGCCGCCATCACCGTGCTGGGCGGCCTCTTGGGTATCGCCTTCGGTATCGCGTTAAGCGCCGTGATCGTTGCCGCGCTGGGCTGGGACTTCGCGGTAGGCATCCCCGCCTGCGCCGCCGCCTTCCTCTTCTCTGCCTTTGTCGGCATCTTTTTTGGTTTCTACCCCGCCTCCCGCGCCGCCAAACTCGATCCCGTAGAAGCCCTCGCCGCCGAGTAGGGTAGTGGGGGAGACTTCCCCCTCCTGACCATCACTCATCACTCGTAAAGCCGGTAAAGTTCTTCCATTTTTTGGGCGGCGGCTTGCAGAAGCGCGAGCAGTTGTTCCTGCGTAACATCTTCGCGGAAAGAGGGGAAGTTAAAGGACAGGGCCGCGACCGGGAAACCTTTGGAGTTCATCACCGGAACCGCGATGCAGTTTACATGAGGATGGGTTTCTTCAAGGTCATAGGCAACATGGCGGCGGCGTACTTCGTGGATATGCTCGATGAGGGCGTCAAGACTGCATAGGGTCTTGGGGGTAAAGACCTGCAACTGTTCGCCGGGATAGAGGGCGCGGATTTCCTCGTCGGTGTAACCGGAAAGGAGCGCCTTCCCCAACGCCGTGGCATGGGCTGACTTCCGTTTTTCATCGCGGGCATAAACACGCAGCACCTGGGTGCTGACGAATTCATAAATATAGACCACATCGGTATGATCCAGTACGGCAAAACAGGTGTTTTCATTGCAGGTCTGGTGCAGTTCCTCGACTATTTTCCGGGCGTGCGCCATAAAAGGGTCGGACAGGCGGAAGGCGTTCCCGGTCTTGAAGCACCGTATGCCGATGCGGTAATGCCCCGTCTGATCCTTCCGCAAATACTCCATGATCAGCATGGTCTGTACCAGGTTGTGAACCGCGCTTTTCGAGAGTTGGGACAGTTCGCAGATGTCCTTGAACCCCAGAGGCACGGTACTGTCCGCCACAGCGTTCAGTATTTCAAAGGCGTTTTGTAAAAGGCGGTGTCCTTTTTTTCCCATTTCCTTCATTTTTCTACATTTTCCTCTTGACAACCAAGAATATCACCCTTATACTAATGAGTATAGGTTCGTATATAAATACTATATTCATATATACGAACAAATTCAAGTATTTAAGGAGAATGTTATGAAAAAATTGTTGTTGTCTTTGGCCGCGCTTTTTGTGATGCTGCCGGCGTGTACGAAATCTGATGCCGGCGGGAGTAAGGAGGACTATATGCGTCTCACTTGGTGGGGCAACACGGTGCGGGATGAGAGGACCCTCAAAACGGTGCAACTCTACCAGAGCGCCAACCCGGGCGTTACCATCGAGACCGAGACAACCGGCTGGGCCGGTTACTGGGACAAGTTGAATACCCAGGCTTCCGCCGGGAATCTTCCCGACCTTATCCAGCATGACTATGCCTACATCATGCAATGGGCAAACCGGAACCAGCTGCTTGACCTGACCCCTTATACGCAAAACGGCGTCCTTGACGTGTCCCAAATACCGGACGAGTCTCTTTCCGCAGGCCAATTAAACGGCAAACTCTACGGTATCAGCATGGGTACCAACGCGATGGGCATGGCCTACGATCCGGCGGTTTTGGAAAAGGCCGGTATCGGCATTCCCGATTCTGCCGCATGGACGTTGAAAGATTTTGAGAACATAGCGTTGACGGTTTACCGGAATACCGGCGTGAAGACTCTGCCGCTCGGCACAACCGATGTAAAGGTCGTTTTCGAGATGTTCCTCCGTCAGAGCGGCGCGTCTTTTTATGCTCCGGATGGTAAGAAGCTGGGCTTTTCCGATCCTGAGCTTTTGAAAGAGTACTGGGATCTCCAGCTCAGACTGCTTGACGCGGGGGCCTTAATACCCGCCGATGAAGCCTTTATCACGGTCAGTATAGAAGAAGACTCCTTTTCCAAGGGCCAGTCGTGGGTTCAGTACATCTGGAGCAACCAGATCGCCGCTACGGCAAACGGCGCGAAGCGTCCCATTGGGATGCTTCTTTTCCCCAGCATCGACAACGCGAAACGGGAGGGAACCTATCTCAAGCCTTCAATGTTCTTTAGCATTGCGGCGAAGGCGGAAAATCCCGATTTGGCGGCCAAGGTCTTTAACTTCTTCCTGAACGATTTTGGCGCGAATGACATCCTCCTTGCCGAGCGCGGCGTTCCCGCTCCTGAAAATGTCCGTTCTTATCTGTTTCCCAAGATGGATGCCAATATGAAGCTGTCCTTCGACTTTGTTTCTCTCGCGGCGGCAAACTCCAGCAACATTGACGCGCCCGATCCGGCGGCAAACGGTGAGATTCTCGCGTTGCTGCGGGATACGGCGCAGCAGGTTTTGAACAAGAGTGTTTCTTCGTCCGAGGGCGCGGTCCGGTTTATAACCAGAGCCAACCAGATTTTGGGGCTCAGTAACACGAAAAACGCGGGGAGGTGATTATGATGAGAAATCAAGCGTTGTTGTGCAGGAAGCGCCGGTTGCGGGAAGATGTTGCGGGCTACGCCTTTATTAGTCCGTGGCTTGTCTGTTTTTTTGCGTTTTCCATTATCCCAATTATGTTCTCTCTGTACTTTTCCTTTACGGACTACGACATCCTCGCGTCCCCGGTCTTTTCCGGGTTGAAGAATTTCAGGCGCATGGCTGCCGACGAGCTTTTTTGGAAATCTTTGGCGGTTACTTTTTACTACGCCTTTGTCTCGGTGCCGTCCCGCCTGATATTCGCCTTTCTCGTTGCCGTTCTTTTCAAGCGGGCGTCCCGGATGATTCGCCTGTATCAGGCCGTCTACTACCTGCCGTCCATCGTTGGGGGCAGTATCGCGGTCGCGGTGATGTGGCGGCGGCTTTTTCTTGCGGATGGGGCGATTAACGCGGTGTTGCAGGCGTTTGGGATAAACAGCACGGTAAGCTGGCTGGGGAACCCGGATACCGCCATCTGGACGCTGATTCTCCTTGCGGTATGGCAGTTCGGCTCGTCCATGCTGATTTTTCTGGCGGGGCTCAGGCAGATCCCGGTAACATACTATGAGGCGGCTTCCATTGATGGCGCGGGGCCGATAAAACAGTTTTTCAATATAACCCTGCCCCAGATGACATCGATCATTTTCTTCAACCTGATCATGCAGCTTATCAACGGCTTTACCGTCTTTACGCAGGCTTTCGTCGTTTCGGGAGGCAATGGAGACCCGCAAAACTCGACGCTGGTTTACGCCCTTTATCTTTACCAAAGGGCGTTTAAGTACTACAGTATGGGCTATAGTTCCGCTATGGCGTGGGTACTGGTGCTTATCATCGGCGTTTTGACGGGCATCATTTTTAAAACCTCCGACAAATGGGTTTTCTATGAATCATAATTTTGGAGGACGTATGAATAAAAAGAACACGCGCACGTTGAAAAAACTGAGGGATGACTGTATCTTTCATGTTTTTGTTGTTTTCCTCGGTTTTCTCATGCTCTACCCGATATTGTGGATGATCTCCAACGCTTTTAAGGAAACCGGAGAGATTTTTAACTCTTTCTCGTTAATCCCGAGTTCCTTTCATGTTGACAACTTTGTACGGGGCTGGGCGTATAACGGGTCAACCTCCTTTGGAACCTTCTTTACGAATTCCTTTTTTGTGACGGTGACATCCACGGTCGGCGCGGTACTCGCCTCGTCGCTGGTGGCGTTCGGCTTTGCCCGCATTCACTTTCGGGGCAGCTCGTTCTGGTACGGCTGTATGTTCCTTACGATGATGCTCCCGTATCAAGTGGTCATGGTACCCCAGTTCATCATTTTTCACCGGATAGGCTGGGTGAATACCTTCTTGCCGCTGATCGTCCCTCAATTCGGCGGGCAGGCGTTCTTTATTTTTCTCATGGTACAGTTTATCCGGGGCATCCCGCATGAGTTGGACCAGTCCGCTATGATTGACGGCTGTAATAAATTCAGCGTTTTTTTGCGCATTATTTTCCCGCTTATCAAACCGGCCCTGATCACGGCGACTATTTTTAGTTTCTATTGGCGCTGGGACGATTTTCTGGGACCGCTTTTGTACCTGAACCGTCCCCGCAGTTTTACGGTGTCCCTCGCGTTGAGGATGTTTGCCGACCCCATGAGTTCCACGGATTGGGGCGCGATCTTCGCGATGGGAACCCTCTCTTTGATTCCGGTTTTGGCGATTTTCGTTATCTTCCAGAAATACATCGTTGAGGGGCTTGTTACATCGGGATTGAAGGCTTAAGGGGTTGTTGTGGGCGCCTATTTTGATCCTTCCGCTTCTATGGCGCGATTTTCGCAAGGAAACAGGGAGGTTGCGGTCAGGGCCGTTGCGGAACGGTATCTGAAAGCCAATCCCCCTCGCGGCTATACGGCCCGCCCCTATTCCACACGGGGCATTATTCGTAACGCGGATTACCGCTACACGGCGGATTTTGCCGCGCTTTTCCCCGGCGCGGCCCTTGGTTCTTATGTTTACGCATGGGGGGTCTACGAGTCGGCGGCGGAAGACGCGCTCAAGTTTGTCGTTATCCCCGCAGGCCCGGTAAAACTGTGGGTGAACGGCGCGATGCTTTACGCGACCGGCGTGATGGACGAGCGTTATCCCGGCAGGGCGATTACGCTTACGCTCCCGGTACGGCAGGGCAGGAACGATGTGGTACTCCGCTTTACCCGGACAAAAGCCGGTTTTGGCGGCGAATTCGGGACATGGCTTGGCAAACTCGACTACTCTTTTTTCAAAGGGATGGGATTCTCTCAGATTGACGCGGCGCTTCCCCAGTCTTCCCGACTTCCCAAAATGGAGGGCTTTGACTATACCCGCCCTTTGGATAAATCCCTGCCGGAGGATGCCCTGCCGCCCTCTTCGCCGCTTCTGTCCGGGCTTTGCGTTCCGCCGCCGGATTGGAGCGATACTGAGCGCGAAGCGGGATGTTTCGGGCGGCTTTTCCCGGAGCGGGCCTCAGGCGGCTCGCAAAGCGGGGATCGCGCCGTAGCCCGCGCCGTCATTGTGGCGGCGGAAAAAACGGCGGCCATCTTATGCGGCAATGCTTCCGGCGATTGCGCCCTGTACGTGTCGGGGGCTGAACAGTCCTATACGGAACTGTTCAGGGGAAGCGGTTCCTTTCGGCGCGAAGCGGCGCTGGAGGAAGGAACCAGCCACCTCGTTGTTGTCTCCGCAAAACCCGTCTCCGGCAGATGGGATGTAACGGTGGAAGTAGAGCAAGCCCCCGGCTCCCCCCTCCGCTTCGGCAACCCCTTTTTTCCGGGCAGCGTTCATTTCCCGTGGATATACGCCGGAACGTTTCAGAACACCCCGGAAAACGCGCTGTTACCCTTTGACCCGGAACTGCTTGTGGGAAGCGAGAAAGAAAAAACATGGTGGCGTCTCGACGCTCCCGGTCTGGAATTGAGGCTTTACAATGAAAATGCCCTTTACGGGCACTGGAATTACCCTCTCGGCGTTACTCTTTACGGGCTTATCGAGACTGCCCGCCACTTTGAAGCGTCCGGCAACCCGGAAGAAAGAGCGTTTGGGTCAGGTCTTATGGACTATGTTGCCGGGCATATCACGAAATCCGTGCGCACGCTGGATTACGCTCTGTTTGACAAGGCTCATTTTGGCGGGGCAACGGCGGTTCATCATCTCCTCACCTCTATCGACAGCCTGGACGACTGCGGTTCCTTCGCGTCCGCCATGCTGGAAGCCGCTCAAGAGCGCGATCTCGGCAATTATCAGGCGGTGGCGGATTATGCGGGCGGCCATATTGTTCTCAGGCAGCCCCGTCTGCCCGAAAACTGTTTCTTTCGCAAAAAGCAGATGCATTATTTTCATAACAACACCTTGTGGGCCGACGACCTGTATATGAGCGCGCCCTTTCTCTGCCGTTACTCGCGGCTAAAAGGAGACGCTTCCCTGCTCGACCTGGCGGCGGATCAGTTTGCGGGTTTTAAGAAATACCTCTTTTTAGAGGACTCAGGTCTCATGGCCCATGTCTACGATTTTGAGCGCGGCATGAATACGGGCATCCCGTGGGGTAGGGGAAACGGGTGGACAATCTTTTCGCTTTCGGAACTGCTGGCAGCCCTGCCGCCGGAACATCCCAAACGGGAGGCGCTTCTTGCTTTTTTCAGAACCCTCTCCGCCGCATACCTTTCCCTCCAAGACGAAAACGGTATGTGGCGTCAAGTCTTGAACATGGCCGCCTCTTACCCTGAGACCTCGGTTACCGCCATGTTCATCGCGGCCTTTTGCCGGGGCATCCGCTCAGGCTGGCTTAACGACCCCCAACCATACCGCGCCGCCGCGGAAAAAGCGTGGCAAGCGCTCGAAAAGAACGCCATCGACAAAGACGGTTCAGTCTATGGCGTATGCCGCGGATCGGAATTCGCCTTTAACCCCCGCTATTACGCCGAACACCTGCTCCCCCGTGTCAACGACACCCACGGCATCGGCATCGTTCTCCTTGCGGGCATAGAACTGTTGAAAATCGGACAGTGTTAGAGCCTTTCCCAAAACGCGAACCTCCGGTTCGCGGTTAGTTTTGGGAAAGGCTTTGGAAAAAGCGGCTTAGCCTGTTGTCTACCTGCCGGGGGCCGGTCCAAACGGCTTGGATAACCTTCATGCTCCGCTTGAGTTCGGGTAAAACGGGTTATTATTTCTGAAACAATCTGAAAAAGCCGGAATAGTACAATAAATCATCGGCATTTTTTTGTTATCTTCTGTTAAACTGATAGAAGAATCTAATATGAGAGGAAAGAAAAATGAAAAGAGTATCGGTATTGGTGATGATCGCGGTATGCGCGGCGCAATTCGTGTTCGCGGGCGGGAACAGGCAAACGGGGAGGGCGGAAGCGGCAGAGACAATCGAGACGGTCGAGTTCTGGTTTCTGCCGACATCCAGCGAGGCAGGGATGCCGCCCTCAGACTGGAATGCCTACCGGCTTCTCAAAGAAACGGCAAAGGTCGATTTGGCACTCACGATGCTGCCGAGCAACGCTGGGGACCGCGACCAGAAAACGATGGCTGCCGCCGCCGCAAACTCGTTACCGGATCTATTCTATGTGAGCCGGGACACGCTACAGAAACTTATCACCACAGGGACGGTAGCCCCGGTAGATGATCTGTACGCCGCCATTCCCAACTGGTACCGGCAGTACGGCGGCGAGGCCGGGCGGGATTTCACCACGATGAACGGTAAATCCTACGGCATCGCCTATAACGGCGGGGGACAGCCGCGAAACGAAGGAATGCTTATTCGCAAAGACTGGCTCGACAAGTTGGGGCTCGCCGTCCCGGTAACCACGGAGGACTATCTCAACGTGATACGCGCATTTACCCGGAATGACCCCGACGGCAACGGCAGAGCCGACACCTACGGCTTTGGCGCTTTTCTTGACATTACCGCCGTTGAAGAGGGGTTGGGTACCAGAATGGCCCCGTTTTTCGGAGCGTTCGGTGTCGCCGGTACATGGAATCTTACCCGCGCCGGAGCCGGACTCAACATTTACAAGGACGGCTATTTTGACGCGCTGCGGTTTGTGCGGACGATGGTTGAGGAGCATAGTATTGATCCAAACTGGACAAGTTATGGGCGCGATGATTTCCGCGCGGCATGGAAACAGGGGCGCTTCGGAATCATGCGGGAAAACCATTCCGCATACGGCTCCGAGGCAAATTACGCTCCTTTTGACAAGAATTTCCCGAACGGCGAGTGGATTGTCATTGACCCGCCGAGAGGCTCGCGCGGGGAAGCGTCTGTCGGCAGTTATACCAACTCTTTCGGCATAATCGCTGTGTCCGCAAACGCGATAAAACAAGGCAAAGGCCCTGCAATAGCCCGGTTGTTTGAGTGGATGGCGACCGATGACGCGTACTACCTCCTGGGCTGGGGTAAACGCGGGGTAAACTACACACTCGACGCGAACGGTTCGGCGGTTGAAGCCGGTATCCCTGACCCGTCCAAAGGGTATTCAAAGCCGGAAGTCATCCCGCTGACTCAACTTCGCGGGTATATCCAGCGAAACAGCGATGCCGAATTAATCTCCCGTTATCCGACCTACCAAGCGCCGACATCGGGCAAGACGATGAGCGCCCTCGTTACTCTGCGGGATATGCAAAAGCGTCCGTGGACGCTTATCCAGGGTTCGGATACCCTGCCGTTGCCGTCTGCGGATTTACAGCGGTTCTACCGGCAAGGGGTGATGGAGTTCGTGACCGGCACACGCCCGCTCACCAGGGATACGTGGAACGCCTATATCGCGGAATTTGACCGTATCGGAGGCAAAGACTGGGAGAAAGCCGGTATTACGGCAGCGCAATCCGCAGGACTGATAAAGTAACGCGATCACCGTTCTTTCAGCCGGGGTATATAGTTGTTCCACTTAAGGAAACGCCGATTAACTTGATGCCAATCCGCGTTTCCCTATGCATTTGCTCATTTTATTGTGCAAATGCGGTATTAAAGGAGAAGCGCTATCTCTTCCCCCTTCAAAGGCCCTTGACAAAAAAGCTGTGTTTTCGTAGTATCACAGTGTAATCTTGTAAACTAAAGAGGAACCTATGTTATTAGGAAGCAAAAAAGACCCTGTATTCATAACCAAGGTGTGCATGATTCTCGTGATTGGCGCGTTGGTTGTGACGTTTATGCCCCGAATCGGCGCGCAATCTCAGGCTAAGACCGGTACGACTGACTACGCTTCGATAAACAATCCCGACGGCATCATTCCCGGCAGCGAGAACATACCGGACATCGAGTTCGGGAAGACAGTCGCGAATATCGTGAAAACGACCGGCATCCACGCCTTTATCACCGACGTGATTGAAAAGGTTACGCCCTCCGGCGACACGATCCAGATACCCGGCTGGCAGGAGTTGCTCATGGTGCTGGTGGGCTTTCTGGTCATCTGGCTGGGCGCGGCGAAAGGCTTTGAACCGCTGTTGCTGATTCCGATCGGCTTCGGCGTTGTCTTTGTCAACATTCCCGGCGCGGGGATGGGGAGTCCCGGCGTGTGGAACGAGGCGACGCATCTGTTTGAACATCAGGGCTTTCTTGACATCATCTACAACGCCGGTGTCGGCAACGAGTTTTTTCCATTAATCATCTTCATCGGTATCGGCGCGATGACGGACTTTGGCCCGCTTATCGCGAACCCCAAGATGGCCATCTTGGGCGCGGCGGCCCAGTTCGGTGTTTTCGGCGCGATGTTCCTCGTCAGCCTTTCCAACTACATCCCCGGCGTTACCTTCAACCTGCAAGAAGCCTGCGCGGTGTCCATCATCGGCGGCGCGGACGGTCCGACAACGATCTATATTGCGGCCAAACTCGCCCCGCATCTTTTAGCCACTGTCGCGGTCGCGGCGTATTCCTACATGGCCCTCGTGCCGCTCATCCAGCCGCCCATCATGAGAGCACTCACCACGAAAGAGGAACGCCTTATCCGTATGAAGCAACTCCGTCCGGTGGGCAAAGTCGAGAAGATCGCGTTTCCCATCGTCGTGTTCGTGCTCTCGATTCTGCTCATCCCGCCGGCCGCGCCCCTCATCGGCGGCCTCATGTTCGGCAACTTCCTCCGCGCCATCGGCGTTGTCGAGCGCCTTTCCAACACCGCGCAGAACGAGCTTATGAACATCGTCTCGATGTTCCTCTCCCTCGGTGTCGGCAGCCAGATGACCCCGGAAAAGTTTCTGAACCCGTCAAGCCTCATCATCGTGGTGATGGGACTGGTGGCCTTCTCTATCGCCACCGCATCGGGCATTTTTGTTGCCAAATTTATGAACCTTTTCCTGAAAGAAAAGATCAACCCGCTCATCGGTTCCGCCGGCGTATCCGCTGTCCCGATGGCCGCCCGTGTCTCAAACCGCGTCGGCCTTGAGGAAGACCCCGGCAACTTCGTCCTTATGCACGCGATGGGCCCGAATGTCGCCGGTGTCATCGGCACCGCAATCGCCGCCGGTGTGATGATCGCGATATACGGGTGATTAATAATAAAGGAGGGGGACGTCTCCCATATGCGTTTACTTTTGGAAAAAGTCCGCTGATTACGCTGATTTTCACAGATTAAAGAGGCTATAATCGGCGTTAATCTGTGAAATCTGTGAAATCTGTGGACATTTCTTTTGTTAAGTATACGCATATGGGGACGTCTCCCCCTCGCTCCAGACTTGCTAGGCCTACGCAATTCTTACGCTACCCCCTTTACGGGGGCCCGCCCCCGTAACGCCCCCATCCCGCGCCGCCTGTCCGTGTAACAATGTTGTAAAACCGCTCAAGTGGCGGCTTAGGATTCCGATACTTGTTTGTAAGGAGATAACAGGAAATGAACTATAATACCGTATTATTTGATCTAGACGGAACATTAACCGATCCCTATTTAGGAATAACCAATTCTGTAAAATATGCCCTTAATTGATTTGATATTATTGAAAAAAATGACAAATTAAAATTATGAAGGTGATCCACAAAGTATGATGAGCCTTAAACGAAGCCATAGTTGATGTAAAAAAAAGCCATATCGAATGCTTTCCAGTGGTTGAATAATTTTTTGGAAAAGCAGCATGTCCTGCGAAACACCCGCCGTATCCTATGCCTCATCCGGCAGTTATTCCCTTCTATCCCTGCCTCATGCGCGTCATTCGCGAACACTAGTATGGAACTGCCCCAATTATCCGTTGCTATCCGGTCATAGCGTATTCCAAGCCGTTTTAGCCGTCTCTTCAGCTTTTGCGCCGTCTTTATGTCCCGTTTTTTCCATACATACGCCGCTATTTCCCCCTTTCCCGGTGATACGCGCAGGCAAGCCATATCTTCTTTTCCTTTACGTCCAGAATTCGCCTGTCTCAAGGCTGTCATACTGAGAAAACCGGGGCTTTATCTTGTGAGCCTGTTCCAAAACTCATTTATATGGAGGTATTTCTGTCAGTTGACAAAGCAGAAGGAAATAACCGCGAAGGCGAATAAGGCGAATAAGGATGGCATTTGCCGGTTTGATAGCCGGTTGGCTTTACAAGCAGTCTTGAAGGCGGCTTTCTTTGAAAGCTGACAAAACAGACGGATTAGCGATAAAAAGCGCGTTTATCGGTAAAAACCTTCATAGCCGGCACGCCTTCAGTACTACGGTGCTGAGACTTGAATAAAAAGGCGCCGCCTTTACTGGCGCCGCGCCATGTTGCATAACCGCTCTAGCGAGGGCAGGGGTCCCGCCCTAAGCGGGGGCAGGGGTCTGCTCTTTGCGGTTAAATTTTCTTGAAGGTTCGCTGTAAATATGGTTGTTCTAAGATTCGCGAGGGGGTTTTAGAACAGGCTATCCCGTTTAACTTTTCCGCACGGGCGTTTTCGCGGCAGTGAAGCTCCTCCGTCACGCTTACCCCAAGGCCGTGCCGGTCAAGCTCCTCTCCATACCGACGCAAACAATACTGACAGCCGCGATCCGACCGGCGCGCCGGCGAAGCGCCGCCGGGCAGATTCGTCAGAGCCATTTTCAGGGCGCGGAGGGCGCCCCCGGCTTCCAGCGTGTCTCCGCCGTGACAGCCCGCTATCTTCCGTGACCGCTTGCCCGCCATCAGGGACAAATACAAAAAGCCTTCATCGGTCCGGACATAGGCGCTGCCGGCAACCCGCGCCTGACGGGGGCCGTCAAGCTCCATATCTTTGACCGGATTGCGAAACACCGGCAGGCTGTGCCGGCCGTCCGTTGTCCGGGGCGCGGCGG
>JAIRNN010000194.1 GCA_031257995.1 Spirochaetaceae bacterium
ACAAACGTGATTTTTTATCTTTTTTCACGATTTTTTCCGTCAAACTAAAGCAAAACCGCCACTCAGTGTCTTATATAGTACGGAGGTTTTTATATGAATAAACCGCGAAAGTTACAACAAAACGTCTGGTACAAAGTGGAGACAGAGATCAATATCGGCGAGCCGCTGTTCAAGCTGCCGTGGACGAAAGTACTGCTCTACCGCGTCCTCCGCGAGATCAAGAAGCGTTACCCATTCGAGATGCGCGGGCTCAGGCTTGAGGGGGCGCGGCTCACGTTTTACATCAAGCCCAAAGACGGCTTTATGCTGCCGCTGATAATGCAGCTGCTGAAACAAACGTTTTCCCTGCGGTTCAACATAATCGCGGGACGGACGGGGCACGTTTGGGGGGGAGCGGTACGAGTCGGAGATCTTGGACGGGGAGCCGCCAGAGTGGGCGGAAGAGGCGGACTGGGCGGCGATAGACAAGTCGGCAAACACGCCAATACCGGGGGCGGCGGCCTACATCTTGAGTTGGGACAGCCTTAGGTCGCCCGGGATGACGATAACGACCCGGTTTTCGGCCCGAAACGCCGCCAAACCCGCGTCTCCGCCCGGCTAACCGCCCGCTTTACGGCCAAAAGGGGTTACAGACAGCCTCAATCACGTGGGCCACAGATGGCCGCAAGAGAGGTCTGCCCACACCGCAACATAGGCTTTGAACTCGGAATTGCTGTCAGTAAGTTGCAACTTCTTGCTCAGAAAAACCGAATGCCGCGAAAATAGCAGTATGGGCGCAGGGAAAAGTTAGTGAACCAGGAGATGCCGCTTTATTGAAAGAAAATACCTTGGCCCTTGATCCGGAAGAAACAGCGGCCATTGCGCTTTATTGGGAAAATCAGCGGATATTTTACTCATTGATGAACGTAAAGGAAGGACAATAGTAGTCCGGAACGATATAAAAATAATAGGTGTTGTCGGTAGAGTCTGTTTCAAAACACGAGCGAGTTTTGAAACAGCTTCGGAATATTGCTTGCGGCAAAAAACAGGGCCCTGATTAGCCGGGTTAAGCCGTTTTGAGTAGAAGCGCCATATCACACGCCTTCCCTCCCCCGTGGGGATACCGCCGCTCGCTCCCCTTGCCCCCTTCTCCAAGAAAAGCCCCTGTGGGGCTCTTCGGAGCCGGGAGGCTAGCCTATTTCCGTTTGTTTGCGCATACTGAGGGGGTGGAAAAAGAAAAGTATGACGATGCGGTTTCCCTTACGAGGGCGCCGGCGTTTGGGGTGGCAGATATTCTTTCTACGTTGGGGCTGGACGCGGACTGTGTGGCGGCGGGACTGCTCTGTAGGACGGCGTTTACCGGAGCGCAACTCTCGGGCTTGAAAGAAAAGTTGGGCGAGGGGGTCTATGCGCTGACGCTGGGCGCGTCGCGGGTGGCTTCACTTTCGTCAACAGACAAGACGATCTCGGATGCGGAGCATATCCGCAAGATGTTGTTCGCTATGGTGAACGATATTCGGGTGATCTTTATCAAGCTGGCCGACAAGCTGGATTCGCTACGGACATTGGACAACGAAAAGGCCCCGCGCCGCTTGGTGAGGCTGGCCGCCCAGGAATGTCTCGATATTTACGCGCCGCTCGCCGACCGCCTCGGTATCCAGCAGATGAAGGACGAGCTTGAGGATCTTGCGCTCAAGCACTTGAACCCTGACGCTTTCCTGCAAATAAAAGAGATTGTCGCGGTGAAAAAGGACCAGCGGGAGGCGTTTCTTTCCGGCATCAAGGACAGGGTACTGCGCGAGGCGGGAAAGTCGGGGATTACGGCCGAGGGGTATTCGCGGGCCAAACATTTCTATTCGATTTACCAGAAGATGCGAAAGCGCGGCAAAGCGGGCGACGAACTCTTTGACCTTTTGGGGATCCGCCTCATCTGCCGCAATGTCGAGCATTGTTACACCTTGTTGGGGATCTGCCATCGGCTTTGGAAACCGATTGACGGCCGGTTCAAGGACTATATCGCGATGCCGAAGAGCAACGGCTACCGGAGTCTCCATACCACGGTGATGGCAGCGGGTAACCTGTTGGAGATTCAGATACGCACCGCTGAAATGCACGAGACGGCGGAATTCGGGGTGGCTTCGCACTGGCTGTATAAGAAGGGGACGACTGCCGAGGTGGTGCGTATCGAGGATCTTTCTATTATCAACCGCCTGAAAGAGTGGAACATGCAGCGGGTGGAGAACGAGGAACGTATCGGACGAAGCGGTACCAAAGGCAGTGCCGAAAATGACAAGGGAGAAAACGACGGCGGGGAAGCAGATTTTCTGGCTGAGATAAAGAAGGAACTGTTAAAGGACTCGATCTTTGTGTTTACGCCGATGGGCAAGGTCATCGAACTGCCGCAAAACGCCACGGCGATTGACTTTGCCTACGCGATTCATTCGGATATTGGCAATCATTGCAGTATGGCGAAGGCGAACGGCAAGGCGGTGCCCTTGAGCGCGCCGCTGCAAAACACGCAGGTTGTCGAGATTCAAGCCGCGCCCGCCGCGCATCCCAACCGCAACTGGCTTCCTCTCGTGAAAACGTCCAAGGCGCGGAACAAGATTCGGGCGTGGCTCTCCCAGAATGACGACTTTGCTGTTCCTGAAACACCCAAAGAACACACCGAGAGGCCGCGCCCCCAGCCCAAGAAGAAGGCCGAGCCGGACACACGCCCCCTCCTCACCGTGCGCGTTGCCGATGAGAAGAATATGCTGGTACGTTTTGCCAAATGCTGCGCTCCCAAGCCGCCCCAGGCGATTGTCGGGTTTGTGTCTCGCGGCCGGGGCATCATCATTCACCGGGCCGAATGCAAGAGCCTCTTGCACATCGCCGACTTCGAGGAACGGCGCATTGATGCGGAATGGGATGAGGACGCAGGGGAGGCGCGAGGCAACAAGAAAACATAGGGCAGGGGAAGCCGCGGCAACATCGTTGTCGGCCCCTCGCTCCTTCACCGTTCCTTTTGTCCCGCCGGGAGGATTCCCGCCGTTTCGCCCTTCTGTCGCTATTCCACATCAGGGGACATGCCTATTGCGGTTCCTTTGAGGGTATAATCATTGCGTTGCAGCATAAAATGAACACAGATGAAGAGGATTTGGCGATGAAAAATCTGTGTGCATCCGTCTCATCTGTGTTCATCTGTGGTTAATCGTGATGAAGGCTGTGATTAAGGCCGGGGGCCGGGCGTAAGTATGCGGCCAGCCCCCGAGCAGGGGCCAGCATGGAATCCGAATGGCGGCCAGGCTGGAATCCGAACGGTGTTCATATATTTTGTATGGGTCATTTTGACCATACTACAGGTTGTATGGGTGGGTAATGAATGTGCGACATTGGGTGCCCCGCAGGGGCGTTGCGGGATGGGGGGCGAGATGTCTATGGCACCGGGTGTCTACGGCACATTTGGAGGGGATAGGGGACGAGCCCCTCCGGGGAATAAAAACGTATGCGGTTGAGTTGCCGTTAACCCTTGTGATGGCGAATGGAAAACATGACAAAAACGTAGTTTTATAACTTTTTTACACAATTTCGTAGGATAGGAGACAACGAAATGCCGGCTACAGCCTGTCAAAACGCGCTCATGTTTTGAAATAATTTCAAATATCTTCAAATTAAACCAAAGATGTGCCTTTTGGCACGATCTTTGCTAAATAATCCTCATATCTCAATTCTGCCATAAAAAGGAGGTTTATATGCAGATGACACTCACCTTCATAGGTGTCGCGGTATTCATCATAATATGTTGGCGTCTGGCATTTTTTTACAACCGGAGGACAAAAAACATTGACGACTTTCTGGTCTCGGGCCGGGCGGTAGGGTTCTGGGTGCTTATCGGTTCCTACATCGGCGGCGCTATTGGTGGTTCATCCATCGCCGGTTTCACCGGCTACGGCTGGTCTACGGGTATGCTGAACTTTTTTGCCATATTCCCGGCCAGCGTCATACTGTTTTTGTTTATCCTGTTTTTCTCAAAGCGGCTTTCTATCCTCGGCGCGAAATACCATTTGGTTTCCATTCCCGATTTCTTGGCAGTCCGTTTTGGCGATGCCATCAGGGTTCCCTCAGTCCTTTTTGTTTTCTTTAGGATGGGCTTCATCGTGGGTCTCCAAATCATGTCGCTGGGGCTTATTTTTGTTACCGGCTTTGGGGTTACTCTGCCGATAGGGATGCTTATCGGCGGGATTCTCTTGATTGGCTATGTCGCGATCGGCGGAATGATGGCCTCGATCATCGTAGAGTGGTTCCAGTCCCTGTTGCAAAGTATCGTTATTGTGGCGGTAGCGTTGACCGCGATGTTCATCGTGGGAAAGGGTAATATTTTCGCCGCGTTCGATGCTGCGAAATCGGTGATGGCGGGCAAGCCCAATTTCTCTTTCAGCCCCTTTGATCTCCCTGTGAACCAAATTGTCAACTACGCCATCTGTATGGGGCTCTATTACTTGGGCGACCAGTGGTGTTTCCAGCGGGTTTTCGTGGCGGCCAAACCGGACGTGGCCTTCAAGTCCCTTACCTTGGGAAGCGTTTTGGGAGCGGGCTTTGGGTTTCTGCCCTTCCTCGCCGGCATCATGCTCAGAGCCGGGGCGGAAATGGGCGTTATCCCCATCCCCCTTGATACCCGGGGCGACAACGTTTTCTTTTATTATGTCATCAACGTTCTGCCGGCGGGGGCTACGGTATTCTTTCTGGTCGCCTTCATGGCGGCGGTGATGTCCTGCGGTTCGGCTTTCCTCATGGGCGGTTCCCCGCTGGTGGTCCGCGATGTTTACCAGAGTTTTATCAACAAAAACGCCACCCAAAAGCAGTTGGTCAGGGTGGGAAGAATAGGGATACTGATTGTCGCCGCTTTTGGCGTGATCGGCGCCTTTGCCATTCCGAATCTGGTGATACTCTTCAATATGGGTAACGTGTTTACCGCCTGCGGGGTGTTGGTTCCCGTGCTGGCCTGTTTTTTCTGGAAGCGGGCAACTTCCCGCGGCGGTATCATGGCCTGCTGGATTGGCGGCTTTACGGGTCTTTTCGGCTGTATCTGGTCGCTCAACAACGGAGGTTCCTATATGTTGCTTCCCAACGGGTTCCCCATCGTGTTGATGGGCCTCATAGCTTCGCTGGCCGCGCTTATCGTATTCAGCCTGACCCAGAAGGCCCAGCCGGACGAGATTTCCCACAGGACGCTCTATTCGAAGCTCTTAACAACGGACAAAGGATAAAGGAGGTTGCGTGATGTTTCAGGTAATAATGACGATTGCGATCATATCCGCAATAGGGACAATCATTCTGGTCGGCATAAAGGGGGCGATAGAACTCTACGCTCCCATAAAAGCGCAAAAGGAAAGCAAGGAAAAGCGGTGAAAACCATTGAAACGAGGGGAGTTACCATATTTAAGCCCTGCTATACCGAGGAGGGCGCCAAATATTCGGTAGAGTACGCGAGAAAAATATTGGGAAAGGGGCTCAAGGAAACCGGTATCAAGTGGATTTCATCGGTACCGGTGTTCATTCCTTTTTGGATCGTTCAGATAGAGATGACCCTTAGGGATCTGCGAAAGGGACTGGTCGCAAAGGTGTACCAGTCGATGGTGAACGGTATTACCGGCAGGGCTTCGATGATGGCGGGGAGCTTTTCCTTTCAGACGCTTACGGTTACGGGTATCATCATGGACGACGAACACGGGCCGTCTAAGATTGATGAGGAGGCCCGCCTGTCCGTGCTGGCGGCCACCCAAAAGCTGATCAATCCGCCGCCCTGCCGGATATTACCCGGCACGGAACTGGTTTACTATCCTATGGCACTGGCGCGTTGCGGGGTTAAGAAAAAGGAGGAACTGCGGATGTTCGATTATGTGCGCGGGGGTCTGGACAAATGGTTCCTGAGTTATCTGCGCTACAAAGAGGCCGCCGATGCAAAAAAAGGGTTCCGGAAATAATCCAAACCCTCTTTCCGGTATCGGCGCGGCGATACCGGCCTGTCTGCGGGCCAGAAAACCCTTGATGGAGGAAGTGATGTATCAAGCCAATTTAGTCATAAAAAACGCCAACATTCTTACTATGGATAAGAATAACCCTTCTGCCTCGGCCCTTGCCGTTTTTGGAGACCGGATCATGGGTCTTGGCGAGGACAAGGACTTTGAATCGGTTACGGGGCCTGACACCACGGTGCTGGATGCCCGCCGTCATACCGTCCTGCCGGGTTTTAACGATGCCCACATCCACCCGCTCATCAGCGCGAGCAGCCTTGCGCTGGTGAATATGGCGGGGGTAACATCCTTGGACGAATTTTTTTCCCGTCTCAGAACCGCCGCCGGAAAAACGCCGCCGGGACAATGGCTTGAAGGGCATGGTTATGACGAGGGTCTCTTCAAGGAAGGCCGCGAACCTGTCCTCGAGGAACTCGATGCGGTGGCGCCGGATCACCCGCTGTATGTGTCGCGGGCCTGTCTGCACGTGGCCTTGGTCAATTCAAAAGCGATGGCGGTTCTTGGCATCACCGCCGATACGCCGGATCCCCAAGGTGGGGAAATTGTCAAGAAAAACGGCAGGCTTACGGGGCGGCTCTGCGATGCCGCATCGGCTATGGTGAAAAACGTCATTCCCGCGCTTTCCCCGGATCAGCTCGCAAAGAAAATGGGCGAGCAGAGCAGGCTGTTCAACTCTTACGGCATTACCAGCACCACGGAAATGTGCATGGTTGGCATAGAACACGACCTCCCCGTGTGGGACGAGGTTCTGAAAAACGAACTGCTTACCGTGAGGGTGGCCGCCTATTTTCAGGAAAAGATGTACGCGAAACTCTTGGAAGCCCGTCTGCCCATCCCCTTCGGAGACGATCTGTTTCGTATCCAGGGCCGCAAACTCATTGTGGACGGCGGCGGCGGTTCGGGGACGGCCCGGATGTCGGAGCCCAACCTTCACGACGGCAAGTACGGCATTGCTTATTTTACCCAGGAACAGTTGGACGATATGGTATGGGAGGCCCATTCCCGGGGCCATCAGGTGGCGGCGCACGGCATCGGGGATGTAGCAATCAGGATGATTCTGGACGCTTATAAAAAGGCGCAGGAAAGATTACCCCGGCCCAACGCCCGCCACCGGCTGGAACACTGTTCGTTCTGCTTTCCCCCGCTTATTGGCCGGGTCATAAACGAAAAGGCGCTCCCGGTGATGAACCCCGGTTTTCTGTACTACTTTGGGGAGACCCATGTCCGCAATTACGGCGAAAAAAGAGTGTCTATGGAATTCCCCTTCCGCTCGCTTTTGGACGGCGGCGCGATCGTGGCCGGCGGTTCCGACTGTCCGGTGACGGATATGAACCCTTTCCCCATCATCTACTCGGCGGTTACCCGAAAGACCGCCAAAGGTATGGTGTGCGGAGAGGCGGAGCGGATCAGCGCCTACGAAGCAGTTTATTCCTACACCGCCGCCGGAGCATGGCTCACCTTTGACGAGGAGAAGAAGGGCGCCCTCAGTCCGGGCAAGCTGGCCGACATTATCGTGCTGGATGCGGATATTACCAAAATGGACAAGGAACCGGAACGGATACTGGAAACAAAGGTTGAACGGACTTTCCTCGGCGGCAAGACGGTGTTTGAAAGGTAGGGGTCTAACTATGGATGTCAGGGAAATTAAGCAGTTTGCCCGCCAATGGGCGGCGGATAACCGTGAAACCTATTACCGGACGGCCCGGTTTATTTGGGAGAATCCTGAGCTTTCCATGCAGGAATTCAAATCTCAGGCGGCCCTCCGCAAGGTTCTGGGAGACGAGGGATTTCAGATTGAGGAAGGGGCCGGCGGTATGCCAACCGCATTTATTGCCAGCTATGGTAGCGGCAGGCCGGTTAGCGGATATTATGGCGAAATACCGGCAGTAGCCCCCGGAGAATTGATAATGGAAAGTGGATAATGGGAAATTATGTCGCGTCCTGGTTTAAAGTTGACACATAAGGAGTCGAAAGATGAGAGATGTGATAAGGTACAGCGAGGCGTTCAAGCTTCGTGTAGTGGAGGATGCGGCCTGCGGGAAGTATGGGA
>JAIRNN010000219.1 GCA_031257995.1 Spirochaetaceae bacterium
CGGCTTTGAATTCCCTGGTGTACACCCGCCGTTCCTTGTCTTGCTTTCCCATCTTTTTCTCCTCTTACATTATATTTCCCGCTTATTTTTGTATCTACCAGATAGGGTAAGGTCCAAACTTACCAGAGTCATAAGTATGAGGTATAAGTTGGTGGATAAGTTTCCGCACGCGAAAAAGAATATCTGCCATGTTTTTGCCCGGTTAATTTGTAACGGACTGGTTTGAATTGTATCACTCATATATTACTCCTTGATTTGTAGTTCTCCGGCAGGCTTTCCCGCCGGTTTTTTAGATAAAACGCCGCTGCCTTGGGCTGGCGCTGCCGGGTAAAAATGCCCTTCTTGTTGCCGTCAAGACGGTGTATCCCCTCGCCGGTCTGGAAGTCCGCGAAAGCCCAGACCTGCTCGCCTTTGATAAAGTCGTAAGCGTCAAACACCCGGTGGTTCATTTCGAGCGCCTCAATCTGATACTCCTGGCTCCACTGAACCGAGGGCAATTTGTGCAGTCCGCTATCCGTGTCCGCGCCGTACTCGGTGAACATGAAGGGTTTGTTGAGATGTTGCGCCTTCCAGCCATCAAGCTCGCTCCGCAGGGCTTGTTCGGCGATGTCAATGTCGCAGCCTCCCAGCACGTACCAGCCGTAGTAGCGGTTCAGGCAGATAAAGTCGCTGAATTGGCAGCCTTTGGAGGTGTCGGGACGGCTGAACATGATAACTGCAAAGGTGCGGGGCCGCTTCTGGGGATCGCTGTCCAGGGCGGCATCGAACACGGCTTTGAAATAGGGGATAGCTGTTTCGGATGTGTCTTCCGGCTCGTTGAAGAGGCTCCACGCGATAACACTGGGGTGGTTCTTGTCGCGGGCAATCATATCCTGCACTGCTTTCAGGTGGGTTTCGAGCAGTTCCGGCAGGGTTTCCTTGTCAAAGAACGGGACTTTCTTTTTGCCCCGCACCGTATCAAGGGCGTTGTTTGTAGTGTCAAAGAGCCCCACTGCCGGAGCTTCGTCTATTACCAAAAATCCTTCCCGATCTGCCATAAGGTAGACTTCTTCGGCATAGGGATAATGGGAAGTGCGGAAGGAATTGGCGCCGATCCATTTCATCAGTTCAAAATCCCGCTTGATGTGGGCCAGGCTGTAGCCTCGGCCTATGAGGTCGGCGTCTTCGTGTTTGCCGAATCCTTTCAGGTACACACTCTCGCCGTTCAAGAGAAGCTCGGTTCCTCTAATTTCAACGGTGCGCAGCCCTGAGTCCTCGTACCATTCGTCCAGCAGTTCTCCGTTCCGGTATAGCCGCGCCCAGACGCGGTAGAGGTAGGCGTCCCGCACCTTCCAGAGACGAGGGTTTGGAATGGCAAGGACGCCCTTCGCGCCCTGGGCTTCCACCACGATCCTGCCCTCCTCGTCCAGCACAGAGAGACGCGCTTCCATCTCTTCGCCGGTTTCCACTAAGGTTTCTACCGCGTATTCCAATTCCGCCTTGTCTCCATTAAGGCGAGGAATCAGGGACAGGTCGGTAATGGCGGTCTTGGGAAGGGCCAAAAGGCGCACTGGCCGTTGTATGCCGGAATAGTTGAAAAAATCAAAGTAGGGTTTTGCGGCTTTTCTCCCGTCCGGCAAACTTGTAGTGCGTCCCACCGGCAGGTTTGTTTCGCTGAGTTCGTTGTTGCCTTTCACAACAAGCCGGTTACTCCCGCCATAATTTGCCCTTTTGGCAATATCCGCAGCAAAGGGAAGAAATCCGCCTTCATGGCGGGCAATTTCCGCGCCGTTCACAAACACCGTTCCCCGATGGGTTACGCTGCCAAAGCGGATGTACACGGACTTGCCCTTCCGCTCCGGGGGAACAAAAAATTCCGTCTCGTACCAGAAATCGCCTGTGTACTCACGGGAATTTTTATCGGTGAAAAAGTCCTGGAAGCTGGCGGGCACCGGTATGGTATCGGCGGGGCCGATACCGTCTTTCCAGCCATCGACAATGCCCGATCCTTGGGTATCAAGCCTGAATTTCCACATTCCGTCAAGGCTGACCGCCTGTCGGGCAGCCGTAGAACGGGGATACAATAACGCGGCAGTTTTCTTCATACTCTTATTTTTCCTTCTCTATTAAAATATAAAATCGTTAAAATACAAAATCTATTTCCAAACCGATTTCGTGTTTGTGATAGTCAACGCCGTCATAGTTAACGCCCTTGTAATCCGCAAAATCGGCGCGTTCAAACAGGTAGTAGACCTGCGCCCGCATCGCGCCGGAAGCGGCAATAGCGAAGTCGAGTTTGGGTTTAATGTCAAACCAGGGCGTTTCCAGCACATCCTGGCAGAGTCCTACCGTGGTTTCCAGTGCCGACTTGATTTTGGATGTCAACTGGTACGAGACAACGGGCAGGGAACGGAAGAAGGGGAAATTGACATATTTGGCATCGTCGAACACGTCGCTGCCGTAAAATTGCTGGAACAAAATAACGCCGGCGTAGAATTTCGGCAAAATCTGGTAGCCGATGGTCTCGTTGAAAATGCCGTAGCCGAATTCTTCAAAGGCAGGAATGTTGTTGAACTGCCCCTGTACTTTGAGGGCGAGGTTTTTTACCGCCTTGATGTTAAAGCCGAAGAAGCCGTACATGCCGTCGGAGAAGGATTTGGGGGTTCCCGCAGTCGCGGAGGCGGCATTCCATACTTTATTCTGATGTTTGTAATTCGGCCCGCCCCATCTGGTTGTCGATATTGGGTCGGTACGGTCGCCGTCGCCGTAATATCCCTTTAGGTACGTCTTTGACTCGTATTTGTTCATGGGATCAACGCCGCCGTCAAGCCGCAGCCCGGCCTGCGCGTTAAACGGCGCGGAGGTGTAGGAAATGCCCAAGCCCCATTCTTTGAGCGACTCAGGCAAGCTCGCGTTTTCATTTTTAATCGTGTAAGACGGCATCTGCGCTTTTGTCGCTAAATCCATTACATAGATCGCGTTCGTATTGACAAAGAACAACTGTCCGCCCACATCAAGCCCCGGCAGGGGCATAAACTGGAAGCGTATCGACGGGTGGCCTTCGCGCGAGAAATAAAAGCCGCCGTTGGCGCTGCCCTCGGTTTTTCATATACGCTCGCGGGTAACGAAGTTTTCATCGTAGAGTTTTCCCACGCTTACTTTGAATTTGTTGTCAAAGAAGTTGCCGTAGGCAAAGAAATACGGAATCGATGCGGCAAAGCCCGCGCCCGCATTGGCGCCCGAAGTAACCGATCCCAGCACGTTGTTGTTGGGGTTGAAGTCGCCGTTGTAGTAACCCAGATTCGGGTTGAAGTTCTGGGCGCGGAACATGATGTACTCGCCAAAGTTGCCGTTTTTCAGATGAAAGGCCAACTCGGCGCGGCTTTCGCCCATCTCGGCGTTGGTAAAGCCCAGCAGGAAATAATCCTCCCCGTACTGGTTGTAAAACACGCCAAGCGGCGTTTTGACGCTTGGCCCGGCACTTGCACCGCCCGCCGCAGACGGCTGCTGCTGCGCGCCAAGCGTACCAGCGGTCAGAATTATGGCCAAAGCCATAAACATCTTTTTCTTCATACGATCCTCCTCAAACATCTCATTTTGTCCTCGTCTGTTGATGTACATAGTGATATGATAAGGGGGATCTGAAAGAACTGTTAGAAATTTTTTTTGCCAATTTCGGTGTTATTTTTGCCTTGAGCGAAAATAATCCTTTCGTTGTACAGGAAAGCAAGGTATAATGAACTATGCGGCAAGTTTTAAATATTTTGGAAGACGTGGTGAAAGCCTACGGAGTGCAAATGCGGTGATGAAACGCTCTCCGGCTTGGAACTCTTTGATGAAGGGCTGCGGTCGCGGCTCTTTGAAAACTATGATGCCGGTCTGTTGGCCGAATCCCTTAAGATGATTGAACCTATGACGGTCTATGTAACCGAAGATAGCTGCCACTGCCATTACTGCTTCCTAACTAGGTCTTCCCCCCTCCAAAAAAAGAAATCCATCCTTCCATCCTAACCAGTCAAATTCAGCCTTTTGAATCTGGTTTAGACAGTTGTTCCTGCTGTGTTATCGGGCCGTGGCTTGAAATCGCCCCCGATGACGCGGGTATCGACGCTATTCTTAGGCAGAACGCCATTCCCCACCACCTTCGCCCGGAGTTGGTCCAGTATCTCAACTGGATTTCCCTGATCGCCAAGCCCCGTTGGTTGGAACGCAATGCTCCTGACCTTCGCGGGCTATCTTTACGGCGGGCCTGAGGCGTTCCGTCTGTATCACGAAGAAATTGACCTGCACAACCCTTCTGGTTTGTACAGCCCCAAACCGGAGGCGGCCCTTTTTCTGCCAATAATCGAGGATCGCTACCAAACGGAAAACGCCATGCTCCAGGCGGTCAGCAAAGGGGATGCCAAACGCGCCCTGCAATACCTCGCCCAATACAAAGGCTACACGGGGGAACACCGCACGGGGAACCCGATGCGCGACCGGAAAAACGGTTATATCGTACTCAATTCGCTGGCCCGCAAAGCGGCGAAAAACGGCTATGTCCATCCCGCCCACATTCACGCGATGTCCGATGATTTTGCCCGCCGCATCGAAGCCGCATCCACCCTCGGCGATCTCGCTCGCCTTTCCGAGCAGATGTTGTTCGGTTACTGTAGTCTGGTCAAGAAATTCTCGCTCCGCAAATTTTCCCCTCTGATACGGAATGTTATCAACACGATTGACTTTAACCTGCACGAACCCTTGTCCCTGGCCTTTCTAGCGGGAAAGTTCTATGCCAATCCCAGCAATCTTTCCAACCATTTCAGGCGGGAAAAGGGCATGACCCTCACCAATTACATCAACACCAAGCGAATGGAACGCGCCGCCTCGTTGCTCCGCAGTACCGGCGACTATATCCAAAAAATAGCGGAACAATGCGGATTTCTGGACATCAATTATTTTTCACATCTCTTTAAGCGGTATTACGGGCTGCCGCCAACCAAGTTTCGTGAGGCACGCAGGATTATGGGGAATTGATAATTGAGGCTGTTTTGAAACTATTCATGCGGGGGAAGTCTCCATCTGCCAACAACTTAGGATTCTTGTCCACAGATTTCACAGATTTAAGATAGGTTTTCAAACAAAAAATCTGTGTAATCTGGGAAATCTGTGGATCTTTTGTTTTTTTATTTTCTTAACTTATTGACAGGGGGAAGTCTCCCCCTGCCTCCAGACTTACAGTCTTCCGGCACCCCCCTCTGCGGAGGTTTCCCACCCCCGCAACGCCCCCGGTTTCATGCCGGTTGGCGTTTTACGAGTAGAAGCATGATAAATACCTATTATTTGAGCCTGTTCCAAAACCCCGTGGAAGGTATCAGTATGCTTCTTTCTAGAGACGGTCTATGTCGGCCAGTGCCGCGCCGTCGGCGACTTCCACCGAAACGACACATTCAGACCGCCGTTTTTGGATGTCCCGCGGTCGTTCTCCGGCTTCAAGCGATAGAAGCGCGTCCCGAAAATCGGCGGCAAAGACGCAGGGGTTTCCCGGTTGTCCGTTGTGTACTGGGCGGACGATTTTCCCGGGGGCGGACTGTTTGAGTATCGCATCGACGGTCGCGGCATCAAGCCATGGCATATCGCAGGGGAAAAAAGTGTAAAAGTCGGCATCTCCTGCCGCGATGACCCCAAGCCGGACGCTTTCCCGAAGGCCGTACTCAGGACGGTTGTTGAAAACGATATGGAGATCGACACCCGGCCGCATAATCCCGGCATCCTCCGCCAGCGCGGCGACTTCCGGCTTTGCCGCCACAAAGACCACCGGATTGAAGCGGTTCATACGGGTTACCAGCTCCAGCGTATGCCGGGCAAGCGGTTTTCCCTTGAACAGATAGAGTAACTTATCTTCCTTCCCAAACCGGCGCGAGAATCCGGATGCCGTTAGAATCGCGGCAATCTTGTACATAACCTCAGCGCTTGAAAACCGCGCCCTTCACTCCTCTCATTCTCTATTATATATTAGACTTGTTCAACAACTCGGCTGGTTGTTTCACAAGCCTTGCGGTTTCTCAGGCTAAAGCCGGGCTTTAGCCTGAGAAACCGCATTTTTTAGCGGAAGTAAAACTATGTTTGACGTGTAGAAACTTGAGGTTTCTAAACAACTCTATTTCAATTTCCATCTACAGCATCCATACCGCATCCCGTATTAGCTCACCGACCGTCGGATGCGGGAAAATCAGTTCCTTCACGTCCTCTACGCGCAACTCGTTCTCGATGAGCGAGGCCGCGCCCCAGATGAACTCGGAGGAATACGCCCCAAACGCATGAACGCCGAGAATGGCGCGGGTCTCCGCAGACGCGATGACCTTGATAACGCCGGGCGCGGTAAACGTGTTCTCCGCGACAAAACGTCCGGAGTAAACCAACGGGACGTTCGCCTTGAGGATGCCAATCCCCTTCGCGGCGGCCTCCTGTTCGGTGAGACCAACGCCCGCCGCTTCGGGCAATCCGTAGACCGCCCAGGGAACGGCGGCACTCCGCCACACATTGTTCGGTGCTTCTTTACCGCCAAATTCGTCAAGGAAGGCGATGATACCGGCGACGGCAATCTCGGCCATACGGTAAGCGGAGTGGGCAAGCAGACTCAAGCCCGTAACGTCTCCGGCGGCCCAGATACCGGGAATGTTCGTTCGCATACGCCCGTCAACGGTAACCCCCTTCGCGGTAACGCCCACACCGACGGCCTCAGCCCCCCAGCCGTGTAACACAGGACGGCGGCCCACCGCCATAAGAACGACATCGCCCTCTTGCGCCTCCTCTCTGCCGTCTTTTCCCGTGTAGTACATCGTGCCGCCGTCGATCCGGTCAACCTTACAGCCGAGCTTGAACTCCACGCCGGGCATCGCCTTCCGATAGAGCGGGGCGATCTCCTTGTCCATAAATGGAATGATCTCGTCCATCATCTCGATGACGGCAACCTCCGTTCCCAAGCTGGAAAAGAGCCCGGCAAACTCGACACCGATAACCCCGCCGCCGATGATCACCAGTTTTCGCGGCACCTCTTGTATTGAAAGAAGCCCCGTCGAGTCCACTATCCGCGCATTATCCTTCGCGCCCGGAATAGGCGGCACAAACGGAGCGGAACCCGTCGAGACCAGAACCGCCCGCGCCTCATACAGGGCCCTCTTGCCATCCGCCCCGGTAACCCCGACCTTCGCGGGAACAGAACCGGACGGTCGCGCCAGAATCTCCCCCCTGCCGCTCACCACCTCAACCCCCAGCCGCTTCTCCTGCGCCGCGATCCCCGCGCGAAGTTTCTCCGCCACCTCGGTTTTCCACGCCTGAATCTTCGCCCAGTCGTACGCGACACCGGAAGCTGTCACCCCAAACCGCGCCGCCTCCTTCGTGTGAACATAGAGCTTCGCCGCATGGAGCAGCGTCTTAGTCGGCACGCACCCCACGTTGAGACACGTCCCGCCCAAGTGCGCCTCCTCGACCAGAAGCACCTTCTTTTTCGCGTGCCCCAAACGTTCTCCCGCAAGGTACCCGCCGGGCCCGCCGCCGATTATAATCACATCATACATATCCGCCTCCACACAACTATTAGACCTTCGTTTTGATCGTTTGTCAACAGTTCTCGTTGCCCGGCCACGGTTATAATACTTCTTCCAAGAAAATTAAGGAGAACCTGGCACTCACGGTCCTATTTACTGTGGTAGCGTGTCGGTAGGCCGGGGCTCCCCGGCACGATCACTATGCTAAATGGGATTGCTCGTTGGGACGGGTGCTGTTTAGATGTCGTGTCGGCAGGGGACACAATGCCGTTCGGAACGGGGTCCAAGGACAGGGGGCTGCCCTAACCCTGTGGCGCGGAAAGTTTTTACCGGCAACGGCACTCCCGCCTCCCGGCACGCTATCAAAGTAAATGGTTGCGGACTAAGCCTGTTCACGGCCCTGTTCGTTGTCAATGCCTCCCGCTGTTCCCCGCGATAGAGGGGAGGCTCCCGGCACTATCCCTTAATTTGTTGACAGTGGGAGACTTTCCCCTCATTATTCATCGTTCACTGCCGTTATTTTCGCGCTCACCGGCTCGGCCGCCCCGCGTTCCACCGAGACCGGGAGCGGCGCGGCATCGGCGGCGGTTACCGTGTAGACACCGGGAACGAGCGCCGATTCACCCGCTTGGTTCACGCTCTCGAAGTCGGCGGCGTTCAGCGTGAACTCGATGCTTGCCTGTTTCCCGGCGGCGATGGCGGCCCGCTTGAAGGCGCGCAACGAGGCGGCAGGATCATCGGCTTCGCGCTTGTCTTTGCTGATGTACACCTGGACCACCTCTTCCGCGTCAATCGTGCCGGTATTGGTTACCCTGACTACGGCCTTCACCGTCCCGCCCCGCATGATCGTGCCGCCGGAAAGCGTGATGTTGTCAAAGCGGAACGTCGTGTAGGAAAGGCCGAAACCGAAGGGGTAGAGCGGCTTCTTTTCCATATAACGGTAGGTGCGGCCCTTCATCGCGTAGTCCTCGTAGGGCGGCAGGTCTTCGGTCTTTTCGGGAACAGTAATGGGGAGTTTGCCGGAAGGAACCGCGTCGCCAAAAATGATGTTGGCAACCGCCTCGCCGCCCCGCTCGCCCGGATACCACGAGTAGAGGATCGAGTCGGCAAGGTCGGGCGGCACCGCCACGGGACTGCCCGATGTAAGCACGAGGATCACCTTTTTCGCGCTCTGGCGGAGGTTGCGGAGGTAGGCAAGCTGCCAAGGCGGCAACTCGATGGTATCCCGGTCGCCGTTAGACGTGCTGGCGATGGTGTCGCCCTCCTCGCCCTCGATCGCGCTGTCCAGCCCGAAACACGCGATCACTACGTCGTATTTGCCGCCGCCCACCATCTCGCCTACAAAGCGGTTGCTGGGGTCGTTGGGCTGGTAGGGAAGGCAGCCAAGCCGGTACTCGATCTGGATCGCAAACCGGTCGCGCATCTTCCCGGTAAGTCCTTCGAGCAGCGTTACGATCCGCACGCTCATGCCGTGATAGTTGCCCAACATAACGTGCGCGTTTGCCGCGGATGGCCCCAGAACGAGAATCTTCTTCGCCGAGTCGTCCAGCGGGAGCAGGCCGCCTGAGTTCTTCAACAGCACGATGCTCTTTTCCGCCGCCTTGAGCGCGAGCTTCCTGTGTTTTTCGCAGTTGATCACTTCGCGGCCCAAGTTGTCCCATTTGCCCGATCCCGGCTTCTCCGGCCCTGCTTGTTCGCCGAGAATTCCCAGCTTGAAGCGGGTGCGGAGGAGCCGCGTCAACGCCCGGTCGATGGCTTCCTCGCTCACCAGCCCCTTCTTGCGGGCAACGGTCAACATCGGGTAGGTACAGCCACAGTTAAGGTCGCACCCCGCGTTCAGCGCAAGCGCGGCGGACTCTTCGGGACTCTCCGTAACCTTGTGGTTCTCGTGGAAGTCGCGGATCGCCCAGCAGTCGGATACCACATGGCCAGAGAACCCCCATTTGCCGCGCAGAACGTCCTCCAAAAGGAACGTTGACCCGCAGCACGGTTCGCCCAGCGTCCGGTTATACGCGCCCATCACCGCCTCCACGCCGTTATCCACCAGAACCTTAAACGCCGGAAGGTAGGTCTCCCAGAGATCCTTGGGCGAAACTACCGCGTCAAACACATGGCGCAGCTTCTCCGGCCCCGAATGAACCGCATAATGCTTGGCGCACGCCGCCGTCTTCAGATGTTCACCATCATCCCCCTGCAACCCCTTCATAAACGCCAGTCCGATGCGCCCGGTAAGATAGGGATCTTCCCCGTAAGTCTCCTGCCCCCGTCCCCAGCGCGGATCGCGAAAGATGTTAATATTCGGTGTCCAGAACGTCAGCCCGTAGTACTGCCCCCGGTTTCCCCGCTTCACCGCCTCGTTATACTTCGCCCGCGCCTCATCCGCAATCGCATCCGCCACCTCACGCGCCAGCCCCTCGTCAAAAGCCGCCCCCAGCCCAATCGCCTGCGGAAACACCGTCGCCAGCCCCGCCCGCGCGACCCCGTGCAGCGCCTCATTCCACCAGTTATACTCCGGTATCCCCAGACGCTCCACCGCCGGACTCGTCCAACTCAGTTGCGACACCTTCTCCTCCAGCGACATCTCCGCGATCAACGCCCTAATCCGCTCTTCCCTATCGGCCATACGCCCTCCTTCAAAACTGTACCCCATCATAGCACGGAGCCGCGTTTGTGGTTAGTGGTGAGTTACAGTCAGAAGAGGGGAACCCCTTCGGGGAAATGGATAATTGAAAATGGATAATGGAAAATCAGATGGGGGAAGCCTCCCCCTCGCTCCAGACTTGCTCCGGCCGCCCCTCCCTACACAATTCTTACGCTACCCCCTCTCCATAGGACGCAGCCCCGGGCTCCGTCCCTAAAACCCCATCCCTGCGGGGAATTGAAAAGGGAAAGTGGATAATGGAAAATTATGATAACAGAACGCGCCTTTTACTCCGTGAAACTCTAAGGAAATGCGCCGCGCGCATTGCCAGAACTCCGTGGTTTTAACGGACAGGCCGCAAACTCTAAACACCCGGATATTTTCAAAGAATATAACCACGGAGTAACACGGAGAAAAGAAACATGAACATCGGATTAAGAGAGGCATGGTGTGAAAAACCTGCGTTGCCATAGGGCACGCCTTCTTCCCCCGGCACTCTAGGCCAAAGCAAGCTTTTCACTTTGGCCAACGTTATCCCTTAACGCCAAGCTAGCGTTACCGTCCAACGCCAGCAACGTTGCCGGTGAACACGCACACACCCGAACCCCGTCCCCCTGCGGGGAATTGAAAAAGGAAAATGGGAAATTATGATAACAGAACGCGCCGCCTTCAAAATCAGATCATTTTCAATTACAACTATTACCCTTTTACATAACAATCCCGCCCTAACTTTCAGAACGATACGTACTTATACCATACCCGAAAATTTTTGTCAAGCGGGCACCCCCAAAAAAACGTGGGAAAAGATGAAAAAAGATCATGGGAGCCGCAGATGAACACAGACGGGCGCTGATTTTTCACTGCGGGCTTCTCTTAATCTGTGGAATCTGTGGACTTTTTCATCTTTTTTCGTCCTTTTTTCGGGTCAAATTAAAGCAAAACAGCGCCTCAACGCCTTATACAGTATGGAGGTTTTATATGAATAAACCGCGAAAGTTACAACAGAACGTCTGGTACAGAGTGGGGACAGAGGTCAATATCGGAGAGCCGCTGTTCCGGTTGCCGTGGACGAAAGTCTTGCTTCACCGCGTACTCCGCGAGACGAAAGCGCGTTACGGCTTCAAGATGCGCGGGCTCAGGCTTGAGGGGGCGCGGCCCACGTTTTACATCAAACCCGATGACGGCTTTATGCTGCCGCTGATAATGCAGCTGCTGAAACAAACGTTTTCCCTGCGGTTCAATATCCTCACTGGGAGGAAGGGGCATCTTTGGGGTGAACGGTACGAGTCGGAGATCTTGGACGGGGAGCCGCCGGAGTGGGCGGAAGAGGCAGACTGGGCGGCTATAGACAAGTCGGCAAACACGCCGGTAGCGGGAGCGATGGCCTACACCTTGACATGGGACAGCCTTAGGTCGCCCGGAATGACGATAACGACGAGTTTTTCGGCGAAAAACGCTTCCAAACCCGCGTCCCCGCCCGGATAACAGCCCGGATCACGCCCAAAAGGAGGTACATACAGCCTCAATCACGTGGGCCACGGATGGCCTTAAGAAGAGGTCTGCCCGTTCCACAACGTGGGGTTTTGAAACAGGCTCAATTGATAATTGAAAATGGATAACGGCGGGGTTTTAGGGACGGGACCCTAGGAGAGGGGTAGCGTAAGCCCCTAAGCCCGCTTGCGGGCGGCGGGCTAGAAATGAGGGGTCGGCAACGAAGTAGCCGCGACTTCCCCCTTTTTCAAAGGGTTTGAAAAAGGCTCTAGGGAATAGATGTTATTTTTATGCGTTTATCAAGGGTGCAGACAGGCGCGGCAGCACAAAAATGCCGTGATGCCTCAAAACAAAACCTAGCCGAAATGTTGGATGCCTCAAAACTAAAAACCTAGCCAAAAAGCTATACTGGTTCCACTGGAGTGTGGAGTAAATGAGGTTAGGGATGAGTGTGAGATGGGAAATTTATGAAGCGCATTACCGCCGCTATCAGAAGGCGGGGAAACGGGACAAGGGCAAGATACTTAACGAACTTGCGGGAACCACGGGGCTGAACCGGGATCACCTGGTCCATGTGCTGGCAAGCTACGGGAAGAAGCGGTCCGTTCAGGCCGGGGGAGAACGGGTTGTTT
>JAIRNN010000133.1 GCA_031257995.1 Spirochaetaceae bacterium
ATTATATACCGGATTACCTCATTATGTCAAGAGAAATGTGCCTGTCTATGCCAAATACATTGCATCTTCTTATGTTTTTGCAAATAGACGGGGTATTTTTGGCGGAGTTAGGGGTTAAACTATTCCCCCGGCGGGAGCTCTAAACGTGGCCCCCGGATTTATGAGGAATTAATAAAACCGCCAAGCCGAAAAAGCCGAATAAGAGGAGAATGATAAAACGTATTCGACTTCTTCGACTTCGCGGTGAAAAGAGGCGGGCCACGTTTAGTATGGGATGGGGGCGTGGTCAGGGGAGAAGCGCGCCCTTCACAGCCGCATTTGTATCGGGTATACTTGCCGGTATGAAATCTGATTTGGTTAAAAAAGGGGTGTCGCGCGCGCCGCACAGATCGCTGTTTAAGGCTCTGGGGTTCATTGAGGAGGAGCTGGAGAAGCCGCTCATCGGGATTGTGTGCGCGAAGAACGAGATCGTGCCGGGTCATACGCATCTGGGGCTGGTCGCGAAGGCGGTGGCGGACGGGGTGCGGATGGCGGGCGGGGTGCCGGTGGAGTTTCCGGTGATTGGGGTGTGCGACGGGATTGCGATGAACCACGAAGGGATGCGGTATTCGCTCGTAACACGCGAACTGATCGCCGATTCGGTCGAGTGTATGGCGATGGCCCACGCTTTTGACGCGCTGGTGTTTGTGCCGAACTGCGACAAGATTGTGCCGGGTATGCTGATGGCGGCGGCGCGGCTCAACCTGCCGTCGATCTTTGTTTCCGGCGGGCCGATGCTGGCCGGAAAGCGGAACGGCAAGACGCTCACGCTGACGACGATGTTCGAGGCGGTGGGCGCGGTGGGCGCGGGAAAGATGAGCGAGATGGAGCTTGCCGAGCTGGAGGACGCGGCGTGTCCAACCTGCGGGTCCTGTTCGGGAATGTTTACGGCAAACTCGATGAACTGTGTTACCGAGGCGTTGGGGCTCGCGCTGCCGGGTAACGGGACGATTCCGGCGGTGATGGCGGAGCGGCTGCGGCTTGCCAAGAGGACGGGCGTGAAAATCCTTGATATATGGACGAAAGATATAAGGCCCCGCGCAATTCTCGGCGAGCGGGCGTTCCGCAACGCGCTGGCTCTCGACATGGCGTTGGGGTGTTCAACCAACACGACATTGCATCTTCCGGCGATCGCGCGCGAGGCGGGGTTCAAACTTGACTTTGACCTCGTGAACAAGGTAAGCGCGGTTACGCCGAATCTCTGCCGCCTTGCCCCCGCATCCGGTACGGCGATCGAAGAACTCAACGCGGCGGGGGGCGTTCCGGCCATACTGAAAGAACTGGCGAATAAGAACCTCGTGGATACGGACGCGCCCACCGTGTACGGAACGCTGGGCGATGCGGTCAAAGATGCGGTGAACCGGGACGAGGCGGTGATCCGGCCTATCGGCAACCCGTTTAGCGCGACAGGGGGGCTTGCCGTGCTGTGGGGGAACCTCGCGCCGGAGGGGGCCGTGGTCAAGCAGAGTGCGGTGAAGGAGAGTATGCTCATTTCTGAAGGCCCGGCCCGCGTGTTTGACAGCGAGGAGGCGGCTTTTGCTATGATTATGGATAAGAAGATCAAGCCGGGCGACGTGGTGGTGATCCGCTACGAGGGGCCCAAGGGCGGTCCCGGTATGAAGGAGATGCTCTCCCCCACTTCGGCCATCGCGGGGATGGGGCTGGATGAGTGTGTCGCGCTCATCACGGACGGGCGGTTTTCGGGCGCGTCCCGGGGCGCGTCTATCGGCCATGTCTCGCCGGAAGCCGCCTGCGGCGGTACCATCGCGCTTGTCGAGGAGGGCGACACGATCGCGATTGACATCCCCGCCCGCAAACTGGAGTTAAAAGTCTCCGAGGAGGAACTTGCAAAACGCCGCGCCGTGTGGAAGCCGTTGCCGCCCAAGGTAACCACCGGGTATCTGGCCCGTTACGCGAAACAGGTCGGTTCGGCAGCGGGCGGGGCGGTGTTCTCATGATCGTGATGAAGTTCGGCGGCAGCTCTGTCGCCGATGCCGGGCGTATCCGCTCGGTTGTCGAAATCGTGAAGGAACGCCTGGTGGAACGGCCCGTGCTCGTGTTGTCGGCGATGGGGGATGTTACCGATTATCTGCTCCAGGCCGCCGAGAAAGCGTTATGTGAAGGCCCCGCTTCTGTCGGCAAGTCGGTGGAGTTCCTGACCGGGATTCATCAGGACGTGATCGGCGGTCTTGATTTAGACGCGGGGCGCAGTCTCGCGCCGGGAGGGGGTTTTAGGGGCGGCGCCCCTAGGGAGGGGGGCAGCGTAAGACGGCGTAAACCATCTCAGGCTGTGCCTGAGATGGTTTACGCTGGCTGGAGCGAGGGGGTTCGGCAACGAGGTAGCCGCGGCTTCCCCTCTTTTTATAAGCCTTTTGATGAGTCGCGGGCTATTGATGAAATCGAAACGTTGCTGGAGGAGCTTGCCGCGTTGATCGCGGGTATCTCCCTCATCCGCGAACTTACGCCCAAGACCAAAGACTACCTCGTCTCGTTTGGCGAGCGGCTTTCGGCGCGTATCGTGGCGACCTATTTCAACAAGGCGGGGGTGCGGGCGGCGCCGCTTGACGCATGGGATGCGGGGATCGTCTCGACCGGGGACTTCACGGCTGCCGAACCCGCCGCGGAATGTTGGGCGAATATCCCGGCGGCAATTCTTCCCCTCGTGGAGGCGGGTGTTCTGCCGGTGGTAACGGGGTTCATTGCCAAATGCTATGCGGAAACGGACGACCGGGCGAACCCCGCCGCCGGGGATATCACGACGCTGGGACGGGGTGGTTCGGATCTCACGGCAACGCTCATCGCGGCATCGTGCCGGGCGAAAGAGGCGCAAGTCTGGAAGGATGTGGATGGGGTGTTGACCGCCGACCCGCGTATCGTGGAGGGGGCGCGTCCGGTGGAAGCGATCACCTACGACGAGGCCGCCGAGCTTGCCTACTTTGGGGCGCAAGTCCTGCACCCCCGCGCGATGCGGCCCTGCATGGAAGCCGGCGTTCCGGTGCTCGTGAAAAACAGTTACAATCCCGACGCGAAAGGTACGCGCATATCGGGCGAAGCGGCAGTCGGCGCCACGCCGGTACGCGCCGTTACCTCCAAGAAAAACGTAACGTTGGTGGACATCGTTTCGACGCGGATGCTGGGGCAGTCCGGGTTCCTCGCGGAAGTCTTTGCGCTCTTTGCCGCGCATAATATCTCGATAGACGTGATCGCGACGAGCGAGGTCTCCATCTCGCTCACTCTCGACGGTGAACGGGACCTCGCCGGTCTCTGTAAAAACCTCCGGCGTATCGCGGACATCGAGGTCAAAACCGGCAAGGCTATCGTTACCATCATCGGCGACGTGAGCCGCTCCTCGGAAATCCTCGCCCGCGCGTTCACCGTTTGCGCCTACTTGGGGATAACGGTTGAAATGGTCTCGCATGGCGCGAGCAAGGTGAACATCAGCTTCATCGTCAATGGCGCGGATGCTCCGTCCGTAGTCCAGGCGCTGCACAAGGGCTTTTTCGAGGGGGAACTGGTGCGGGCCCGCTAGGTGGGTTTGCCCCACAGGGGCTTTCCTTGGGGGCGGCGTTGTGTGAAAAGACGGCGGCTCCCCTACGGGGAGAGGGGTCTGTCCCGCCTAAGAGCCTGTTCAAAAACTCTTTGTCAGTAAACAAAGTGGGGGAAGTCGTGGCAACGATATAGCAAGTTTTGCCGACCCCTCGCTCCGGTCAAAGCTCAAAATTTGAGCCGCCCTCCGCTACCCCCTCTACGGGGGCTCCGCCCCCGTAGGAGTCTATGACACCCCGCCCCCGCCGAGGAACTTGCTCCCTTCCCCAAAACCGAAACTCCCTGGTTTTTGAACAGGCTCTAAGATAATTTCTTGATTATGGAGGATACCGGAAGCAATAGGTGAACCACAACACCATCCTATCAATATCTTGCCTAATCCTATCATGTTGAGGAAATGGGCGAGATATTTGTTCTTGAAAAAGGCCGACTCCCTTATATTTATCTTATTCTTGTGTTAAACTCAGTTAAGGATTGAGAGAAGATGATAGAAAAAACCTACGATATACCCTTTACCGCAGATCTTGCCCGACGGGAAAAGGCTATACAGCAGAACTATCGGCCTATTATAGCCGTGCATAAATGGTTTGCCCGCCGTCCCGGTACTCTTTTCCGGGCGCTTTTGCTCTCTGAGTTCTCCAATGCGCCTGTTAGAGATGCCTTTTACCAAGCGGGAAATCTCCGGGGGAAAACCATAGTAGACCCCTTCATGGGTGGCGGAACACCCCTCATTGAAGCAAACCGTATGGGCGCCGATGTAAAAGGCTTTGATATAAACCCTATGTCTTATTGGATAGTTAAACAGGAGATGGAGCATCTGGACATAGACCACTATCGGCGGGAAGCTCAAAAATTACGGGAACACCTCTATAACGATATAGGCCGTCTATATGAGACCCGGTGCGAAATCTGCGGAAACAAAGCTGCGTTGGTTAAATATTTTCTTTGGGTAAAGACTTGGCCATGCCCTTCATGCGGCGAGCTCATAGATCTCTTTCCGGGGTATCTTATATCTGAGAATATACGCCATCCTCGCTTTGTGTTCTATTGCCCGCAATGTGGGAAGCTTACAGAAACCGACAATAGGGGCAGCCCCGGACCTTGTGTACATTGTGGTTCTCCGCTCCATATAGACGGCCCTATTCATAGAAGCCAAGGGGAGTGCCCTTCCTGCCATGTTTCATATAAAGTGCCCAGTTCTTTTTCAGGCGCCCCTGACCACCGTCTTATTGCCATGGAATACTACTGCCATTGTGGTGAAAACCGTAGGGGTCGCTTTTTTAAATCCCCCGATAATGAAGATATTGAAAAACTCCACGAAGCCAAAAACCGTCTTGCTTCAATAGCACCTCGGTTTATTCCAAATGATGATATTCCTTCGGGAGATGAAACAAACCGCCTCCACCGTTGGGGCTATGCTAAATATAAGGAATTGTTTAATCCACGTCAACTTCTTGGACTGGAAATAAGCTGCCGTTATATTTCAGGTATAAAAGATGAACGCATACGAAATGCCTTGGCAACAAACCTTTCTGATTTACTCCGTTATCAGAATATGCTCTGTCGTTATGATACCGCAGTGCTTAAATCTCTTGATATATTTTCAGTTCATGGTTTTCCGGTTGGCTTAATACAATGCGAGTCTAATCTCTTGGGAATAAAGAACGGCGGAGCTAATCCTGTAGGTTCAGGAGGCTGGATCAACATTATCGAAAAATTCGTCAAAGCTAAAACATGGTGCGCTGCTCCATTTGAAATAAAAAGTGGTCATGGTTCGGCACAAAAGACTATTGTGCCTATATCTGGAGAATGGGTGGGAGATGTCGACAATGGTTTGCCAAAACGCTCCCTTGAAATAAACTGTAGCGATTCCTCCCGGGTTCAATGGCAGTCTGATAGTATTGACGGTGTTTTTACCGATCCGCCTTATTACGGAAATGTACAATATGCGGAACTTATGGATTTCTGCTATGTGTGGCTCAGGAACCTGGTAAAAAAAGATCACCCCCAATTTATGAAAAATTCTACGAGAAACGAAAATGAATTGACCGGTAATGATGATATGTTTCGGGGTATTGAACACTTTACGGCGGGATTGTCCAGAGTATTTTCCAATGTTTCTTATGGCCTTAAAAAAAATGCTCCTCTTGTTTTTACCTATCATCATAACGATATAAGCGCTTATTTCCCTGTAGCTGTTGCCATTCTTGATTCTGGTCTTTCCTGTACCAAAGTATTGCCATGCCCTGCGGAAATGGGCGCATCTATTCATATCAAAGGAACCGGGTCTTCCATCATCGATACTATTTTCGTCTGCCGTAAAACAACAATGCCTACAGATGATGAAAGCATTATTTTCTCCAATTTGCGTGATGATATTATCGCTCTTTCGGCTGCCCCCTATACGCCTACAAAAGG
>JAIRNN010000264.1 GCA_031257995.1 Spirochaetaceae bacterium
CCGTGATTTCGCTCAAAAACACAACCGACCCCGCGTTCTCGCCCAGCTAACCACCCCGAATCACGGCAAAAAGTGGTTCCAGCAAGCCTCAGTCACACGGACCAAAGATGGCCGGAGGAAAAACTCTGCCCGCCCCCGCAACATGCAGTTTTGAAACAGCCTCAAGTGAGGCTGTTCCGGCGTTCACACGAGGCCGAGTTTCAGAAAGGCGTACATGATGCCGTTGTCTTCAAGGCGGGATGTAACGTGAGCGGCAAGGGCTTTTAGCTCATCGGAGGCGTTTCCCATCGCGACACCGGTCCCGGCGCGTTCGAGCATGGGACGGTCATTATCGCTGTCGCCGATGGCGATCGTGTCGCTCAAAGGGATGCCGTGATAACGGGCGACCGCCTCAACGGCGGAACCTTTGTGAACACCGGGCGGGCTGATTTCGCCGCTCTCTTTGCCGAACAGCGGGATGGAACCGTGAAAGATTTCACATTCGCCGTCAAAACGTTTCCGCAACTCGTCAAAAGAGCCGCCACGCCCCACAAAGATGATTTTTTGCACGTCTCTCCGGTAAAAATGAGTCTGCTCTCTGGTAATGCCTTTGGACATAACCTTCAGAAAGTTGGGCCTTTCCTCAAACATTTCCGGAAACAAGCCGGACGTTTGCGCCGGGAGCGGGGACGGGGTTTTAGGGGCGGAGCCCCTAGGAGAGAGGGTAGCGTAAGACCCTAAGCCCGTTTGCGGGCGGCGGTCTGAAGCGAGGGGGAGACTTCCCCCGCCTTTTTTTCCGCCGCCTTGTATCGAACGGAACGCGCTCTCCATCAACGCCCAGAGTGCCGGGGTTGAAATCTTCCGGTCGGGCAAATCAAGCGCAAAGGCCTCGCGGCGGGCGCTGAAAAAATCGACGAGGCGGGTTACGGTTCCGATATCCATAAACGCCTGAAAGATGTTCCGCCCGTCCGCCTCAATACTCGCGCCGCCCGCGCTCACCACACCGTCAAACCCGATGGCGCGCACATGCCGGGGGATCTCGACGGACTGCCGCCCCGAACAGATGTAGAGGAGATGGCCGTTTTTCCGCGCGCTCCGGCACGCCTCTATCGCGGATTGCGGGACCGTCTGATCCAGTGCCATGAGCGTCCCGTCAATGTCCAAAAATACAATCTTCTTCATGCCCATGAGCCCGCGCTATTTGTCCGGCTCGACCACACAGACAAGCGGAAACTGTTTTTGGACGGCAAGAGCGTGAACCTGCGCTGCCTTGGTACGGGCAACGTCCTCCGTGTAGAGGCCGGCCACCCCTCGGCCATTCTTGTGCACGTCGAGCATGATCGCCTCGGCCTCTGCCGTCGGCTTGTGAAACACCAGTTCAAGAATAGTCACCACAAAATCCATCGTCGTATAATCATCGTTAAGCAGCACAACCCGATACATCTCAGGCTCTTTCAAATGTTCCCGGTGTTTCACCGCGAAACGTGTCTCGATACCCATGCTCCCATTCTATCCTAATCCACCGTAAATTGAAAGTTCCCAATCGTCGTTGTTAGCAATTCCGATTTCAAAATGAAAATGCGTCGTTAAAACCATAGAGTCTGTTTCAAAACCACTTGAAAAGATAAAAAAGGGCTAGAGGGCGAAAAACGTTGCTTGCCAATCAGGTGGGGGAAGTCTCCCCTCGCTCCGGTCCGCTCTCCGGTCGATATGTCCGCACCTATGGCGTGTCCGCACCTCCGTTTGGACATCCGCCACCCCCTCTTCGGGGGTTTCCCACCCCCGAAGGTGTCATAGACACCCCGCCCCCGGCACAACGTTTGGCTTGATCCTATGCCGGTTTTGGAACAAGTTCTATAGTTCAATCCTGAGATTTTCCGAAATCGGAATTGCTACGCCGTTGTCATGCCGTCGTCTGTAGTGACGGGTAACGCGCTCCGTTGACACTCTTGGGTTATCGTTGTACGTTTTGAGCCGGGATGTCGGGAGAAATACCTCGCGCAAATCGGCGCGATACGTTTATGACGGGCTTTTATGCGGCTTGCCGCCTTTGCCCCCGCGACTGTCTGGTCAGCCGGGCGGCGGGTGAACGCGGATTCTGCGGCGAAACGGCGGCGTTACGTATCGCGTCGGCTTCGTTACATGCGGGGGAGGAGCCGCCGCTCACGGGCGATAAAGGGTCGGGAACGATTTTTGTGACCGGGTGTAATGTGGGGTGCCGCTTCTGTCAGAACTTTCAGATTTCCCAAAAGGGCATGGGACGGGCGGTAACTCAGGCTGAGTTTGCGGAGATGTGCCGGGAATTACAGCGGCGCGGCGCGGCGAATATCAACATTGTTACCGGGAGCCACGCGATACCGGCGATCGCGGAGGGACTGCAAACGGCGCGGGAGGCCGGGCTTACCCTTCCCGTGCTGTGGAATTCTTCCGCCTACGAGACAACGAAGGCGCTTGCGTTGCTGGATGGCGGCGGGGAACACAGCGGGTGTGTTCGCGGCGGTGGTAAACACCGCCTCGTTGACATATGGCTTCCCGACTTGAAGACACTAGATGGGGAAGTTGCCAAACGGTACCTTACCGCGCCCGACTACCCGGCCACGGCGGTGAAGGCCATCCGGTTTATGATGGACCGCGCCCCGCTTGAATGGCAGGGCGTTCCGTTTGAAAGCGCCCTTCTCCGGGGCGTGATCATCCGCCACCTTGTGCTGCCCGGCGAACTTGCCTCCACGCGGGAAGTGTTGCGCTGGTTTGCCGAAAACGCCCGGGGCCGCGCCCTCCTCTCGCTGATGACCCAGTACACGCCGGTACAAGCTGCTAAAAACGCGCCGATACCGGATACGTATCTCGGCGCAAGGGAAAACGCCGCCGTGCTCGAGATGCTGAGCGAGTTCGCTATTGACGAGGGCTTCGTGCAGGAGTCGGTACAAGACGACTCCTGGCTGCCCGATTTTGACAAGATAAACCCGTTCTCCTCTACCCTCTCTGTGCCGGTATGGCACTGGAAACACGGCGGTTGTTCATGAATGAATCACGGTTGACCACAGATGAGCGCGGATTTTTTATACCGGACCCTTCTTCATCTGTGCTCATCCGTTTGCCTGCGGAACCAACGGGCCTTTGGCCCGCAGCCTCACGGACGTAAGAAAAGAACCGCAAAACAAACGTTCGTGTCTGTTCGCGCGGTTCGCGGCTGTTAAAGACATGTTTCCGCCCGAGACAACGCTCAAAGACGGCGGTCCCAGACCCGGCGTAAACCTGAGCCCGCAGGAAAACGGAAGGCCGTCCACGGGCGGCCCTTCTTTCTTGGCTTTTCGGAGGAGGGCCGCCGTACTTATGAGTGCTGTTTCCGGCGAACGGACACCCCGTGAGACGCGGAAAAAGGGAGACTGAAAAGAGGGAAAAACCCCATGAAAAGGGCCTAAACAGGGCCTCAAACGGATGTTTAGGGGGTTAAAAACCCGTTTGAGGGTTGGATGGAGAGAGGGGATTATTTGACAAAGACAACCCAAAGGACCTAAACGACAACAAAACTTTCTTCATATACAGCTATTACCTTGGTACATCAATCCCACCCCGGCTTTCAGGACGACAGGCACCCTTATACCAAACCCGAAAATTTTTGTCAAGCGGGCACCCCAAAAAAACGTGAAAAAAGATGAAAAAAGTTACAGGAACCTCAGATGAACACGGACGGACGCGGATTTTTCACACTGGGCATCTCTTAATCCGTGTAATCTGTAGACAAACGTGATTTTTCCATCTTTTTCGCATTTTTTTTTCGTGCCGGATTAAAGCAGGATGCTGGCAACCGCATATATATGTACGGGAGTATAATGTATGAGAGAAAACAGAGAGTTGGCGGAAAACGTCTGGTACGAGGTGCGGACGGCGGTTAATATCGAAGAGCCCTCGTTCCGGCTGCCGTGGGCGAAAGTGTTGCTCCACCGCGTACTCCGCGAGATTAGGAAGCGTTATCCCTTCGAGATGCGCGGGCTAAAACTCGAGGGGGCATGGCTCACGTTTTACATCAAGCCTGACGACGGCCTCAAACTGCCGCTGATAATGCAGCTGCTGAAACAAACGTTTTCCCTGCGGTTCAACATAATGGTTGGGAGGAAAGGGCACGTTTGGGGGGAGCGGTACGAGTCGGAGATCTTGGACGGGGAGCC
>JAIRNN010000302.1 GCA_031257995.1 Spirochaetaceae bacterium
GCTTAGGGTCTTACGCTACCCCCTCTGCGGGGGTCAGCCCCCCGCAACGCCCCCGGATTATTGACGGACAATTTCTTGTAGAGTTTTGCGAATGATGTTTTCATGCCTAAAGCAGTATAAACGTGATTTTTCATCTTTTTTCGCACTTTTTTCCCGTCAGACTAAAGTAGGGCGGCTGGCAACCGCATATATATGTGTAGGAGGCATTGTATATGCGCCAACAAAGAGAATTAGCTGAACATGTATGGTACTGGGTGCAAACGTCGGTAAACGTCAGCGAGCCTCTGTTCCAGTTGCCGGAGGCCAAAGCGCTTTTCCTCGGCGTACTCCGCGAGACGAAAGGCCGTTACGGCTTCGATATGCGCGGGCTGATCATTGAGGAAGGGAGCGTGTCGTTCTACATTAAGCCCGACGACGGGCTGCAACTGCCGCTGATAATGCAGTGGCTGAAACAAACGTTCGCGGTCCGGATTAATGTGCTGACGGGAAGGCAGGGGCATGTTTGGGGGGAACGGTACTGGTCGGAGATACTGTGGGAAGGGCCGCCCGAGAGAGCGAAAGCGGTGGACTGGGCGGAGGCGGAAGCGTTTGTGGACAAAACTCCGATAGAGGGGATACTGACGTATAAGTTGTCTTGGGGCAGCCCCCGGACGAATGGGAAGGCCAAAGGCAACCGTCTTTCATTGGAGATCACCCCCAAACCCGCGTCTCCGCCCGGATAACGGCCCGCTTTACGGCCCAAAGGAGGTTGCAGCGAGCCTCAAGCGTTCCGGCCGGGGATGGCCCCAGGGGAGGTCTGCCCAACACGCAACATGGGGTTTTGAAACAGCCTCATTCTTTCATTTTTCTGTATGATTGAATGTGAAAATTCGTGTGGTTTGTGGCTCTAAAAAATGCCATGCGTTTATCCCGGTTATAAGGAGGCGTACTATCCTGCGCTCGACGGCTGGTATGTTGCGGCGGTTTTCGGTATACTCAAAGTCATGAAGGTTTGGGTTAAGCTGTTTTCCGGCGCGGTCATCGGGGTTGTACTGGGCATGGTGCTGCCGTTTCGGGAGAATAGCCTCTTGGCACACGCGATTGAATTTTTGCCGCAGATCGCGCTTCGTATCGGCCGTTATGCCGCGCCGCCGCTGGTCGTTTTTTCGCTGACGATGGCGATTCACCAGTTGCGTCAGGAGGGTAAGTTCTGGAGTCTCGTGGGAAAGTCCCTTCTCGTGATTCTGGCGACGACGGCCATCGTGCTGACGTTCGGAATCGGCGCGGCGCGGCTCTTGTTTCCCAACGGACGGATTCCCATCATCGTGGAAAACGCCGCCGAGGTCGCGCCGCTTGACCCGGAGCAATCGGCGTTTGAGCTTTTCCCTTCCAATATGCTCTCGGTGCTGGCCGGGGATGGGCTCTTCCTCTTTCCGCTGTGTATCTTCGCGTTCTTTTTGGCAATCGGGCTCTCCTACGACAAAACCTATTCAAAGCCGTTGCTGTCCTTGTGCGACTCGCTTTCGCGGATTTTTTTCCATATAGGAGTGTTTTTTTCGGAGATACTCGGCATCATCGTCATCGTGCTGGCCGCTTATTACGCATGGCAGTACCGCTTAGTTCTCACGAAAGGCATTTTTTCGGGGCTTATCCGGCTGCTCCTCATCATCACGCTGTCTTTGTCGTTCGTTGTGCTGCCGCTGTTGCTCTATCTTTTCCGTCCCAAGAAAAAGTGCGCGCCGTGGAAAAAACTGTACGGTTCACTGGGCCCGGCCATTGCCGCCTTCTTTTCAGGCGACATAAACTTTACCCTTCCCGTGCTTTTCCTCCATACAAAAGAAAATCTGGGTGTGAACCGCCGGGTCAACGCCGTTGCGCCTCTGCTTTACGCGACTATCGGCCGGGCGGGAAGCGCGATGGTGGCTGCCGTGTCGTTTATCGTGATTCTTCAGTCTTATTCAAGCCTTGAGATTGAACTTGAGCAGATCGCGCAGATCTGGATACGCGCCCTTCTCTTGTCGCTGATGCTCGGACGAAACAGCGGGGACGGCGCGCTTGCGGCGCTTGCCGCGCTCTGTCTCTGGGCGCCGGAAGGGTTCAAGACCGGTTACCTGATCTTGAAACCAATCGGGTTTTTTCTTATCGCGTGCGCCACGCTCATCGACTGTATGGCGGCAACGCTCGGCACTTACGCGATAGCGCGGGCAAGCCCGGACCATTTCACGGATGAAAAAAGTGTTAAACGTTTTATATAGAGGGGGTTCCCCTTTCAGGGGAATGAATAATGGGGGCGTTACGGGGGCGGCCCCCGTAGAGGGGGGTAGCGTAGGACATGCTTGCAAAGCAAGCATTGGCCGGAGCGAGGGGGGAGACTTCCCCCTTTTATATTTGCTTAATCAGGGGTATTCTATCCCCCGTAGGGGGAAATGCCGCGATTGCTTAACACGACGCGCCCAAGTGAAGCCCCTGTGGGGCCTTCTCCCTCCTAAAGCAAACGGCCTTGCGGACTGGTATAGGGGGTAGTATGGGGGCGAGAAAAAAAATCGCGGTGTATGCGGGGTCGTTTGACCCGCCGACATTCGGGCATCTCGACATTATCAGGCGGGCGGCGGCGATGTTTGCCGGGTTGCACGTGCTGGTGGCGCAGAACAATCGGAAGAAGTATCTTTTTCCGGTCGAGGAGCGGATTTCGCTGATGGAGGCGCTTTGTTCCAAGATGCGGAACGTGAAGGTTGCCGCGACATCGGTGCTGGTTGTCGATTATATGCGGGAATCTGACATCAAGATACTGGTGCGCGGGGTGCGGAATGCCGCCGACTTTGCAGCCGAGGCCAATATGGCTCTCTGGAACAAGGCACTCTATGCCAAGGCGGAAACGGTGTTTTTGCCGGCTTCTCCCGGGCTTGCCTACCTCAATTCGTCCGGCGTGAAAGAAGTCATCGCGTTTGGCGGCGATTTTTCGCCTTTTGTGCCGCCCGTTGCGCGTGAGGCCTTGACAAAAAAACTCAAGGCGGGTACCATAGGGGTAGATTTATTGGTGTCAGGCACAAACGCGGATAGCGCGGAAATTGCCCGCTCGTTGTTCAAACGAGCGATCAGTGTCCGCGAGGAAAGCGGCCGGTTGGACGGTCCGGTGGAAAATCCGGCAGACGGTTCGGCGGAAAATGTTTAGATGCCAGAAGAGGAAGAGGTGTTATTATGGCGGTCCCTAGAGCAAATACGTCGAAAGCTCGCACGAGGCGGAGACAAGCGATCAACATGAAACTTGACGCGAAGACTTTTATTGCGTGCCCCAACTGCGGTAACCAAGTGTTGCGGCACAGAGTATGTCCAAAATGCGGTTTTTACCGGGGCAAGCAAGTTATCATTCCTAAATAATGAGGGGTTAATGTATGGCAGAGGAATTATTTGAGAAGATCAAGGCATTGATTGCCAAGAAACTTGACGTGGATGAAAGCAAAATCGAGCTTTCATCGTCTTTCAGGCAGGATTTAGGGGCGGACAGCCTCGACACCTACGAACTCGTGTACCAAATCGAAGAAGATTTCGGTATCAAAATCCCTGACGAAAAAGCGCAGGAATTTGAAACCGTCGGCGACGCGTACGAGTTTATCAAATCGCAGCAAAAGTGAGTGGAAGCGCTTTTCCCTGAGATAAACGCAGAAAGAAAGAACCGGCTGCGCTTCTTTTGCCGCAACGCCGGTATCAAGTTTAAGAATATACGGTTGTTGAACCTTGCCCTCATGCACCGTTCTGTCGCGAATGAGACTCAGATTGTTGGAGTGAGTTTTGGCGCGCGCCCTGATGGGGGCAAGATCAACAACGAGCGTCTCGAGTTCTTGGGCGATGCCATTCTGGGCGCCGTTACCGCTACTTTGCTTTATCGTTGTTACGGCGAGAAGAGCGAGGGGGAGCTGGCCAAGATAAAAAGCGTTGTCGTGTCGGAAGACATTCTCTGCGGCATTGCCCGCGAGTTACAGGTTGACGGCGTGATTATCCTGGGCAAGGGCGAAGAGCTGTCAGGCGGCAGAACGAAAAACGCCCTGCTTGCCGATGCGGTGGAGGCGGTCATTGGGGCGTTCTACTTGGATAGCGGCTACAAGGCCGTGTTCCCCTTTGTGGAACGATGCGTCATGCCGGAGATCAAGCGGGTCGTCGAACACGGCTACCACCGCGACTACAAATCGTTGTTGCAAGAGTTCACCCAGCGCGAATGGAAAACGTACCCCGTGTACCGCTGTACCGACTCAGGCGGCGCGGAACACAAAAAAACGTTCTGGGTCGAGGTCGCCGTCCACGGCAAAAATTACGGCCCCTGCATCGGCCACAGCAAAAAAAGCGCCGAACAGGAAGCCGCCCGCAAAGCCTACGAAGCGTTGGCTATAGAGCCCCACGCATAACAGGTCTGTCTCAATCATAACAAACCCGCATTTTTTAGTGGGAGCGGGCATGGAAACTAGAGGTTGTCAAACAACTCTATGTTAATAATTTTCGGTTAAACTGTATTTTTATGCATTTATCCTCTTGTCTTCATGTCGCCCCTATCTTTTTTTCTGAAAGTGTGATAGTATTGCAGTGTGGGAAAATTGAAACCTTTTGCAGACAAAAAAGCCTACGAAGCCGTGTGCGACGCGTTCCGGCACAGCGGCGGCGGGATGACCGTGGCCGATCTTGCCGCGAAGACCGCCCTTCCTCTCGCCGTGGTCAAGGAGGCCGCTCCCCGTGCCGCAGACGAGTACAACGGCAGCCTCTCGGTAACCGAGTCGGGTGAAATCCTCTACGCTTTCCCCCACGGGTTCAAGAGCCGCCGCCGAGGCGCGAAAGTCCTTTTAATGAAGGTGTTGTCCACAGCGGGCAAGGCACTCTTCGTCTTTGGCAAGTGGGCGTTCAAGGTCTGGATCATGCTGATACTGGTGGGCTACTTCGCGCTCTTTATGCTGCTTGCCCTCGCCGCGCTGTTGCTTTCCGTTGCGGCCAGTTCGTCCAACAACTCATCGTCGCGGCGTTCCAATGACGGGGCGATCGGGCTTGTAGGCGGCCTTTTCAACATGATCATCCGGCTGTGGTTCTACTCCGAGTTGCTCAACATGGATCGCGACTACGCTTACGGCCGCCGTCCCGCCGAAAAACCTCGGGGCCGCCCGTTACACAAGGCGATTTTTTCGTATGTGTTTGGCGACGGCGACCCCAACGCGACCATCGAACAGCGGCACAAGAGCGCGGTCATCGCCTTTATCCAGGCGAACAAGGGCGTTATCAATCTAGAGGAATACATCACCATCACCGGAAAACCGCCGGTTGATGCCGACCGGGAGATCACCGCGTTCTGCGCCGAATTTGGCGGTTCGCCCGAAGCGACAGAAGACGGCACGATCGTCTACCGGTTTGACGACCTGATGCTGAAAGCGGAAAACGGCGCACGGTCAACCGTTGTTCCCTACAGGCAACTGTTGCGGTTTTCGGGCAACACCCGAAAGATGAACACGTGGTTCGCCGTGATCAACACGGTGAATCTGGCCTTCGGCGGCTATTTTATGTACCATTCGATGCTTCCACAAACCGGGCCGACAACGCTTTTTAACTATTTCTACCGGATAACCGCACTTCTGCTGGGCGGCGGTACGCCCGGTGTGCCAACGTTCATTTTGCCGGTACTGGGTGTTGTGCCCGTCGTGTTCTCGCTGTTGTTCTGGATCATTCCTATCGCCCGCAAGTTAAGCATGGAAAAGGAAAACGAGCAGATCAAGCTCGAAAACTTGCGCAAAATCGGCGTTCAGCACGTCTACACCGCGCCACTATCAGTGAAACCAGCCGAGATAAAAAGCAGCATGGCCGAAGCCTCGCCTAAAAATATTGTGCGGGCGCAGGATGCCATCCTCAAAGAATTGTCGTTTTTCGGCAGTCCTGATGTAACGGCAGCCGAAAACGGCGAGCTCACCTATTCGTTCGCCGCGATCAAGCGAGAAAAAGACGCGACACGCATATACCGCGATTCCATCAACAGTGGAGCATCCGGTTTGGGCAAAGTAGTATTTAACGCCTGAGACTTGGTTCACAGGAAACCACAGATACTCTAAGCTGTTTTGTAAAAGGGGTAACCTGTATCCGACAGGATATAGGGGCCGGCGCCGATTGTTCCACGCAGAGAGGGAACGGCCGGGAAAAACCCCCGGCGGACCCCGTCACAGATACTAATCACAACTGTTATTTCCATGCCTAAAGCAGTGTAGTGATCGTGCCGGAGAGCCGTCACAGTTACGGTGAGTGCCCTGCTGTTCTTGTTGCTTACGTTGTTGACAGTGGGAGACTTTCCCTTATATTTTTCCGGTAAAAGCGCTATATCTGCGTAGCGGCGTTGACCTTATCGTAGTATGGCAGTATGATGGAAACCAATGAAAAACGCGCTTGTTGTTCTGCTTGTCTTTCTCGCTTTGCCGCCGGGGGCCGCCGAAACGGTGAAGGGCGCGGCCGCCGGAAGACTTGTTGTCGACACAAGCGGGGACAAGACACTGACGGCCGTTTTTTCCGAAAACCATGTGGTGATCCTCGATCTTGACGGTGACACCCGGTTTCTCCGCGGTTTGGAGATAGAGCTCACGACGGTTCAGAATACCTTCGCGCAAAACGCCTTTGCGCTCTCCTTTTACCGCGACATCAAGGAGATCGGCGAGGACGAATGGGAAGGAACGCCGGTTTACACAGAAAATCTTGCCGGAAAAATCGCGACGGTGTACCAAGTCCCGTTCAGGCCCAACTCAGGATTCCGCCGCACGCCCTATGTGAGCCTCCTTCCGGAACCCATAGAAGAAACCGCGTTTCCCGTGCTTCTCCGCATAATCCCGGCGAAGGCCCCGGCAGAAGAAATCGCGCTGTTTCACCTTAGCGTAAAGCCGGTGCCCGGCGACGAGGGGGCCGTGAAACTGACGCTCCGCTACCCGCAACTTCTCCGCGACAAGCCGGTAAGCGTTCTCGTCGACGATGAGGTTGTGGAAAACGTTGCGGATCCGCAATTCCTCCAGGAAGGCGAACACCAGCTCCTCATCATTTCCGAGGACTACCGTACCGAGTCGCGCCGTTTCCTCGTTGACCGGGGTAAAACGACGGAGATTTCCATCACGCTGAAAGACACGATGCCGCTACTTCTCTTCGAGGCCCCCGACCGGGCGTTGATTTTTATCAACAACAAGCGCATTACCACCACCAGCGCGCCCTATCCTATTGCTCCGGGCACCTACGATATCAAAATTCAGGTGAGCGATTACACGATCATCAAAACCGTGCAGATTCAGAAAGGAAAGACCTACCGCGTCGCTTTCACGATAGATATGTCGGTAAGCGAGACCGATTAGCTCAAGACTGCCTCAGATTTTGTAACTATTCAGGTGGGGGGAAGCCTCCCCCCTGCCTCCAGTCCGCCGCCCGCAAGCGGGCTTAGGGTCTTACGGCACCCCCCTCAGCGGGGGACACCCCCGCAGCGCCCCCGATCGTATGTCGTGCCAATCTATTCGTGCGGTTCACGGCCGTAAAAAATCTATGCGTTTATCATGGAGGCTAACATGATTTCCGCATTTTTGAAAAAAATCGAAAAAAAACGGTAAAAAAAAGAAAAAAAACGCTTGACAAAAAAATATAGTGGGGGTAGACTGAAACGATAGGAGAATAGAAATGAAATTTTCAAAGTTTAAGTTTTTTATGATGGTGTCGGTGTTGGTTATAACGGCTGGGGGGGGGGGCCTCCGTTTTTGCGGGCGCGAAGAGTGATGGGTCGGGGGCCGTGAAGTCACGGGAACTGAAACTCGCGCATTTTGGGGCGGAAAACAGCGCGGCTCAGACTGCGGCAAAGCAGTTTGCCGAGAACGTGGAAAAACGGACCAACGGCGCGCTTAAAATCACCATTTACGCGAACAATGTTCTGGGCGGGCCTCCCCAAATTCTGGAACAGGTACTTATGGGTACGGTGGACATGACTCTTTCCGGACAGGATCAACTGGCGAAACACGTACCGCTTTTTGATACGGTGGCCATTCCCTTCTCAACTACCGGATATGAGCACATGGACAGGATACTTGACGGACCTTTCCTTGAATGGGCGAAGCCGGAAGTCGAGAAGAAGGGGGCGGTTATGCTGTCAAGCTGGGAATGGGGTTTCAGGCAGATAACCAACTCCCGGCATCCGATTCTAACGCCGGACGATGTGAAGGGGCTTAAAATACGTACCCCTCCGGCTATGGCATACCAAGCGGCGATGGAAGCTCTGGGCGCCAATGTACAGACCATAGATTTCAGCGAGCTCGTGATGGCTATGCGGCAGGGGGTGGTTGACGGGCAGGAAAACCCTATCGCTACCATCTACGACCTCAACCTCTATGAGTCGCAGAAGTATATCACCATCGTCAACTATCTCTATAGTTCAATGGTGCATCTGGTAAATACAAAGGTATGGGACAGCTTTACGCCTGAACAGCAGAAAATTATCCGGGAAGAATCGGACAGCGCCCGTCTGCTTATGCGGAAAATTGTCAGAGATGACGAAGCAAAGCAGATCGCCGATATGCGGAGCAAGGGGGTTCAGATTGACACCCCGCCGTTGCAGCCCTTTCAGGACCGGATGGGACCCGCCTACGAAAAGATACGCTCCAACGTAGGGGCCGCCAATTTTGACAAATGGATGAAAATGGCCGCAGACACAAAATAAGGGGAATTGTATGTTGACGCTTGCCATTTTTGCGGTTTTGTTCGTTTTTTTGGTGCTTAACCTTCCGGTGGTGGTGGCTATTGGCTTTACATCGGTGCTGTTTTTTATCTTTATGGGAGACGCGGGGCTTTTGGCAATGTTCCCCCATAGGATGTACTACGGCACTACCGGATTTACCATGCTGGCGATTCCGTTTTTTATTCTCGCGGGCAACTTAATGAATGTTGGCCGCATCACGGATCGCATCTTCGCTTTCGCCAAAGCTCTTGTAGGGCATATCCCCGGGGGCTTAGGCCAGGTGAATATCATGGCAAGCGTTATTTTTTCCGGAATGTCCGGTTCCGCAGTGGCCGATGCTGCCGGCCTGGGCCAGATAGAACACAAAGCGATGGTGGATGACGGGTATGAGCCGGTCGTATCCGCGTCACTGGTGGCGGCATCGTCCTGCATAGGCCCGGTGATTCCGCCAAGCATCCCCTTTGTGCTGTTCGGTTCAATTACCGGGGTTTCGGTCGCCCGGCTTTTCATGGCGGGTTTTGCGCCCGGTATTATTATGAGCGTGGGGATGATGATAGCTTTGGCGATCATTGCCAAGCGGAAACATTATCCCACATCCCCGCATCGGGCTCCGCTCAAAGAAGTGTGGAGAACGTTCAAGAAAGCTTTCTGGTGCCTTATGGCGCCGGTAATAATAATTGGCGGGATTATGTCGGGTTTCTTTACGCCTACCGAAGCCTCTGTGGTGGTTACCGTCTACGCGCTCATTCTTGGGCTTGTCTACGGGGATCTGCACTGGCGGGATATGCCCGGCATCGTGTTCTCCACTATTAAGCAGGCGGCGGGGCTTATGTTTATTATGGCGGCGGCGAATTTTTTTGGCTGGCTGGTAATCTATAAAAAACTCCCCGACAGCATCATCATGAACCTTGTCAATATGGGGGCTACTACCGGCGCGGTTCTCTGGATTATAATTGGCATCATCCTCATCATGGGTATGTTTATCGACGGCAACGCTATATTCATGATTACCCTGCCCATTTTTATGCCCATTATCAGTATGTTCCATATCGACCCGGTGAATTTCGGGGTAGTAATGACCCTGCTCATTATGATTGGGAACCTCACGCCGCCGGTAGGCATGTGCCTTTTCGCGGTGGACTCCTTCGCCCATGTGGGTGTTCCGCAACTCGGCAAAGTAATATGGCCGTATATCCTCGTCATATTGATTGTTACGCTGGTAATGGCCTTTGTTCCGCAAATATCCACCTATCTGCCCAATCTTCTCATGGGGGCGATGTGATGTTTCTAAAAAAAATTGATGCCGCGGTACAGTTTATCCTGCGCTGGATATGTATCGCGTTGTTTGCCGTCCTGGGGGCGCTTCTCTTTGGCAATGTGCTTCTCCGTTTGTCGGGGGATTTGGAACAATTCTTCCGCGCAAAAGGCGTGCATGATGCGGCAAATGTCATCCGGGCTGTTCTGCCGATAACAAGTTTTCATTGGCTTGATGAAATCGTGGAACTGTGTTTTTCCGCGCTGACCTTTTATGGCGCGGCGGCGTTATGGGCAATTAAGGGGCATTTTTCCGTTGGTGATTGGATAAGCAAGCGGCTTCCGGGGGATATCAGCCGGAATATTTACAAACTCATAATAAGCCTCATTTGTCTCTCGTTTCTTGTGATCTTTTTTGCCTATTCATTAAATCTCGTTATCAATTCCACAGAGCTTTCGACCGTTTTCCAGATTCCCAAAAAACTGATGTATTCTTCGATGCCGGTTTCAGCATTCATCATGATGGCCTATGCCGTTTCCGATTCCATCATCATTATTAAGGGAATGGCAAGACCATTGGAACATACCGATTCTTAATAGAAATAAGGGCAAATATACAATAGGTTCTTGAATCCGTTAATAAAACCGGCGCTATTCCGGTTATGATTGTTCCGCTCAAGAAAATATAAGGTGGGGGGAAGTCGCGGCAACGATGTTGCCGTAGCAATTTGCCGATCCCCCTGCCTCCAGCCCGCCGCCCGCAAATGCTTGCTCTGCAAGCACGGCTTAGGGTCTTACGGCACCCCCTCAGCGGGGGAAAGACAATGCCGTGCGCGAAACGGGCACAACCATAAGGTTGTATTCACAACCCGTTGTGCTAGGCGCGTTTTGGTATTCCCGCAACACGGTGCCCGTGAATGATTTAAGGTAAATAAATGCAACAGGGCCCCGGGTTGCCCCCCGCAACGCCCCCGGATCATTGCCGGGCAATTTTTTGTGGAGCTGTTAATGCTGTTTTCATGCCTAATGGAATATAAAATAACGCTGAGACTGTTTCAAAACTCGAGGTCTTGAAACAGCCTCAATCATTAAGAGGAAAAACTGCTTGACAAAAGGTTCGTGATGCAGTATACTGCATTCATCATTAGAGCAAATTATCGGCAAACGTTAATTTGAAGGAGGAAACATGAAGAAGACGTTTTTAACGGCGTTGTTAGTCGCGGTGGGCCTGTCCCTTGTTTGGGCGGGCGGTAAGAAAGAGGCGGTGCCCGATGATACGGTAACCCTTTCGGTGTATTCGCAGCTTGAGCTCGCCAATCCCCAGTACGAGTACTGGCCGGTTACGCTGGAGGCTTTTGCCAAAAAGTATCCCAACATCAAGCTGGAGTTTGAGTACGTGTCGGGCGAACAGTTCCACGACAAGTTCCAAGCGATGGCGGCTGCGGGGGAGATTCCGGATCTTTTTACGACCTACGCCGGCGCCCGTTCCAGCTACATCCTGGACAGGGGCCTTGTGAAGGATCTCCGGCCCTACCTGACCGATGAATTCAAGTCCCATTACAGTTCCGCCATCTGGGATCCCCAAGGGCCCAATGGGGAGATTTACATAATTTCTCCTAACATGGCCGTGTGTACTGCGGTGTATGTGAATACCAAACTCCAGAAGGAATTGGGGCTTACCCATCCCAAAACCCTGGACGAGCTTATTGCCCAGGTCCCCGCCATCCGCGCCAAGGGTTATACTCCCCTGATGTTCGCCAACAAGGGGGTGTGGCAGGCGCAATCCCTGCTGCTTTCCATGCTTGTAGACCGGATGGCCGGTAAAGCTTGGTTCGACCGCGCCCGGGCGGGAACGGCAAAATTTACCGACAAAGGTTTTGTGGACGCGCTGGCGGTAATCAAGCGCCTTGTGGACACCCAGACCTTCCCCGCCGGGGTAAACCAGCTTGAGGGGCCGGAAGGCTGGGGCGATTTTGTACAGGGCAAGTCGGTGTACCTTCTGGATGCCGGCTGGCGGATATCCGCGCTTAAGGGTGCCGCAACACCGGAAGATTACGCGGGTTACGAGGTAATTGCTTTCCCGGCTATCGCGGGGGAAGTAACCCGGGGTTCCAGCGCCGCAACACTGGGAGAGGCGCTTGCCATGAACGCTAAGCTTTCGGGCGCCAAGGCCGATGCCGCATGGAAATTCCTCAGCTTTATCTATGGGCAGGAAGGCTCTGAAATTCTGATGAAGTACGGCACGGTTCCTACCTACAAATTGGATTATTCCAAATTCGACGTTGATAACCTGAACAGGCAGTACATCGAGCTTATCAATAACCAGTCCATGGGTTATGTCATCGACGCGGTGATGGACGGCGAGGGCGTGAACAACCTGCTCAACCCCGGCATCCAGGCGGTGATGATAGGCGACAAAACGCCCGCTCAGCTTGCAGCCGAATACGAGGCATGGGTCGCGGCAAACGACTCGAACCGAAAGAAAAAGTAGCGAACGGGGCGGGAGGTAACGATGCGATACGATCTTTCGCGAAGGATAAGCCACTATTGTTTTGTGCTTCCCGCATTCCTTATTTTTATAAGTGTGATGATCTTCCCCGTATTTTTCAGCTTTGCGCTGGGTTTTACCCAGTGGAAAGGCTACGGGGAGATGATCTTTGTCGGGCTCGATAATTACAAGAGAATGCTCGCCGATCCGGTGTTTTTTATCGGGCTACGGAATAACATCATGATTGTTCTTATTTCCGTGTTTGGGCAGATACCGCTGGGAATGCTTCTGGCCTATATGCTCTACCGGAAAATGGTAAAAAAAGCGGATATTTTCGAGGTGCTGATATTCCTTCCCATAACTATTTCCACGGTTATCATCGCGCAACTCTGGAACAGGATATTTTCCCCTGTGGGGATATTTACGGCTCTAGTACGCGCGCTTACGGGAGATCAGGACTACGTGATGACTATCGTGGAAAACAAGAGCCTTGCCATTGTTCCCATTATGTTTGTACTCTTGTGGCAGCATACCAGCCTCTATATGGTAATATTCCTGGCGAATCTCCAGCGTATACCCAACACACTTATCGAGGCGGCCCAGCTTGAGGGGGCGAGCGAGGGGAAAATATTCCTGAAAATTATCGCGCCCATGCTGGGTTATGTTATTTTTATTAATTCGATACTGGCTATTTCCGGGAGTTTCAAGAGTTTTGATCTGATATACTCCATGACTGCCGGGGGACCGGCTCATTACACCGAGGTGATCGCGGTGTATATGTACAACACTACTTTTGTACATCAGAATTACGGATACGGAAGCGCCCTGTCCATAATCATTATCGTTTTTATTGTGCTTTCGTTGCTGCTTACCCGCGCGGTTTCGAAGGTGTTTAAGGTGGAGTAATATGACGGAAGAAATATCCCGGCTCAGGAGAGCCCCTCCCTCGTGGAGGATCGCCGCCTATACCTTGATGGCGGTGTTCGCCATTCTCACGATATTCCCTCTCATCTGGCTGCTTTACTCGTCTTTCAAACCCCACGCCGAGATAGTCATGAGCCCCCTGGGACTGCCCCGGAGTCCTTCGCTGAACAACTATTTCCGCGCGTGGGATATGGGCAGCTTGGGCACCGCGCTGATGAACAGTTTTGTCTACACCAGTATTGCCACAATAGGAACCCTGTTTCTGGCCTTGGCGGCGGCTTTTGGAATTACCAAATTTCCTTTCAAAAGCGGCGCGTTCTTTACCGCAGCCTTTGCCGCCGGCCTTATGGTCACGGTCCACGCGATAATTGTTCCGCTGTTTCTCGCGGAGGTGAAGGTGGGGATCATTAACCGCCGCATCGGGGTTATCTTGCCCTATATCGCCTTTGACCTTCCCATGTCGGTGATGATCGCCATATCATACATCCGGGGCATTCCCGACGCGCTTATCGAATCCGCCGAGATTGACGGGGCCAAATACCGCTATGTTTTCTGGTATATGATTGTGCCGCTGTCGACCCCGGTAATCGCCACTATGGTGATTCTTTCTTTCCTGCGGCACTGGAATGAATTCCTGTTCGTGTTTGTGTTTACTACCAAGACCGCGATGAAAAGCCTGCCGGTAGCGATAACGCTCTTTGCCGGGCGGAACAATACCGAATACGGGTTGCAGTACGCCTCTCTGGTGATCGGCATTCTTCCCATGATAATATTCTATTTCTTTTTCCACAACCAGCTTATCAAAGGCTTTGGAGAAGGGTCCCTTAAAGAATAAGGGGAAGTCTATATGGCCATGGATGGGGCACCTTTGATGCGCCTTCGGGGGCGTTGCGGGGGGTGTCCCCCGCAGAGGGGGATAGCGAAAGTCCGCAGGACTGGAGCGAAGGGGGAGACTTCCCCCTCTTTATATTCTCTTAAGGAGAAGCACTAACACAGAGGAGTCTGTATGCGTATTCTTGTCGGCGGCATAAACCACGAGTCGAACACTTTTAACCCGATCATTACCGGCGCGGATGACTTTGTAGTCTCTTACGGGGAAGAGATTGTGAACAAAGACATGACGCAAGACTCTTCCTCTGTCGGAATTGTCCGCGTTCTGAAAAAGGCCGGTTGCGAAATCGTACCGGTAGCACTGGCCCGCGCCGTCCCCAATGGGGTCGTTTCCGCTTCGTTTTACCGTAGCTTCAAAACAGATTTTCTGCGCCGCGTGAAAGAAGCCCTCGTTGCGGGCCCCATTGACGGGGCGTGCCTTGCCCTCCACGGCTCGATGAAGGTTGAAGGTCTCGGTTGCGCCGAGGGCGATCTTACCGGGGCTCTGCGGGAACTGCTCCCCGATATTCCGTTTACGGCGGCGCTGGATATGCACGCCACCATCACCCCCGCGCTGTTAAAAACGGTAAACGGCTTCGCGGGCTACAAGACCGCGCCCCATGTCGACTGCGCCAAAACCGGCGGACACGCTGCGGCGATGCTGCTCAAGGCGCTTGAAACAGGCAGAAAACTCCGCACCGCCTATCGGCGCGTCCCTATGCTTATCGCCGGTGAAAAGTCCGAGTCCGAGGCGGAACCCATGCGTTCCCTCATTGCGCGGTGCCGGGAATCGGAAAAAACCCCCGGCATTGCGGCAGCCTCGTTCTTCTTGGGCTTCCCATGGGCGGACGATGAGTACAATGCGGTATCCGCCGTGGTAAGTGCTTTTGACGAGGCGAAAGATCGGGCGGAAACGATAGTCTGCGAATTGGCGGAAGTTTTTTGGGCGCGGCGCGGGGACTTTGCCTTCCGCAGTGAATGTTACAATTCCGCAGAGGCTGTTGCGGCGGCTTACCGGGCCGTGCTGGAGAAGAAGGAACGCCCGGTCTTTATCTCCGATTCAGGCGACAACCCTACTGCCGGAGCAGCCGGGGACGCGACAGATCTGCTGGAAAAAATACTTGATACCATTGACGCGACAGAAAAACTGCCCACGCCGTTACTGTATGCGGGCTTTTACGACGCGCCCGCCGTAGCCGCCTGTATCAAGGCGGGAGCCGGGGCGAAAGTTGACATAACCCTGGGAGGAAACTGGGATACCGTGAACGGAAAGAAAATACCGTTAAGCGTAGAAGTATTAAAAACCGTCAGGGGTTACGGCCCCTACAACGCACGTCTGGTCTTTGCCGCATGGAGAAACCTCCGCTTTGTCATCACCTCAAAACACATCGGTTTTGGGGACGAACATCTGCTCCCGGCTTTGGGCGTAAACGCCGCCGACTACTGCCTTGTCGTGGTAAAACTGGGCTACCTGGAACCCTGTTTCCGCGCCATCGCCGCAAGGTCTATCATGGCTACCTCGAAAGGCTGTTCAAACGAAGTCTTGGAAACCATCCCCTACCGGAAAGTAAAACGCCCGCTGTACCCGCTTGATGCCGGTTAAGCGCCGTCTCTCCCTCAATCTAGCCAAACCCCCTTAAAAATATTTGTCCACGGATTACACAGATTTCCACAGATTAAAAATAGGTTTTGAAACAAAAATCTGTGTAATCTGGGAAATCTGTGGACCTTTTATTTTTTATTTGCTTAACTTGTTGACAGTGGCCGGCAAGCTGCCGCAACTTCCCCCTCATTCCGCAAAATCAAGATACGAAAACACTTCCGGTATATGGGAATCGTAAACGCCGTGTTCGTTTAAGGCCCAGCCGGGGCTTTCACCCACGGTCTTGTTGTGGTAGCGCAGGGCTTCAAAGCGGAAGAATGCGGCCCGGATATGGCTGCCTTCTTGAGGGGGAAACGTTTTGCCGGGCAACAGGGTCCGCAACCCCTCCCAGGGCAGGGCGATTTCTACCGTCCAGCCCCGGTCTACGACGGACGAATCGTTAAGAACGCCGTCAACGTGAACCGCCGTTTTGAGGCCCGGATAATCCCAGTCCATAAAGGCCCACCTCTTGCCCCGGTAGTGTTTTCGGTAGCGGCTTCCGTCCTGAAAACCGCAGAGCACATCGACATTATGACGGTACAGGTCGAACTCCGGGGTATTAAAGCGGCTTCCCCGTTTCAAAGCGTCCTGGTACACAAAGAAAACTTCGTACACCGTGTTGAGCGCGTTAATCTCAAGCTCGTAGTAGCAGTCCTCTCCATCCAAGAAAAGCTCCACGTCGTTGTCAAACCACACAAGCGAATCCCGCTCTGTTTGGGAGGCCCGCACCGAAGGTTCCTCCAGCCAATAGGCCAGGTAAAGATTGGCATCGTCCCAGAGGCTTGCCATGCGGGTATCGAAAAAGGCAGGTTCCCCGCTTACCATATCAACAAAACGGCCCGACTTTTGCGCGTTTTGCCAGCAGGGTTTGGCAAGGTTCCCATCGATAACCATAGGCTCGCGAACCCGCCGGCTTGTATAACGCGCCAGATGTTCCGGCGCAACTTGCTGATGATACATCATAGACATAACGCTCCTTAAAATAATATACGATGGGATGAAGGCTGTGGTTAATGTGGATAAACACAGATAAATTCGCGTTTATCCGTCACATCTGCGTTACCGGTTCCTTGTGATTACTGGCCGGCCACATCCCCCTTGTTTTCGCATAGAGGCAGGCCAGTTGCTCCGCCGTATAAACCGGGCAGTCTTCATCGGGAACAACGGGCAGCTTCGCGGACCGCTCAATTCGTTTAAGCTGTTCTTTCGTCGGTTTCTCTTGTGTTCTCAGTCTAGTTGTTGTGATCATGGTATAACTCCTCCTCGGCCTTTGTGGTCACTCTTACGGATATAAGTCTGACGATATTTTCACCGCGTTCGGTGAAAACAACAAAAAGCATCCTGTTTACAAGCCCAATGGCAAATCATCTTTCTTCCACCTCGCTATGATATAAATCCGACAGAATTACCCGGCGGGGATCATTGAAAACGAACTTCGCGTATTCAAACTTGATACTCTGCCGTTGTTGATTGAACCTATTTTTTCTCGTCCCATTCAAATAGCGTTTCTGCCGTGTTTTGAGTATAACTCAATGTTTACTGTTTTGCAAGGGGGGTAATGGAATGAGATCACGTTCAACCACAGATACTTTATGCTATTTTGTAAAAGGGGTAACTTGTGTCCGACGGGATACAGGGCCGGTGCCGGTTGTCGCGTTCAGTGAGGGAACGGTCAGGGGGAACCCCCCGGCAGACCCCGCCGCAGATACTAATCACAACGGCGGCAGAAGAAAAAACTGAGGGGCGGCGTTTCGGCTCCGCTGCCCCGGACAGGATCTTGGCTTGCCCCGGGCAAAGACCCCTCCTGTTTCTCCAGTTTTATATGGAGGAGAAGGAAAAGGCAAGAAGGCATGTGGGAATTGACCTGGCGAAGCGGACGACGGAAGCGCGCGTCGTGGGGGCGGCAAGACTGGGCGGCACGG
>JAIRNN010000317.1 GCA_031257995.1 Spirochaetaceae bacterium
GGTTAGTGAGGAAAGGGATTCGTTTTTCAAAGACGGAACAGACGCGCAGGGCCGTTGCCGCCCTGATAATAAACGTTTGGTTTTTGGGGAGAGTATGTTTGATCCAATAATTCTAGAACATTACCCCTTTAGTAAAGTGTCAATCTGAGAAATCTCAAAATATGCTTTTAATTTTGTTTCTTTATCCAAGACAAACGACTTCCCCTATAGAATTCAACAAATGAAATAATTCTTTGTCCTCGTCAAAATCAATCAGATCAAATTGATTTTTCATCGTATTGTTTAGCTGTGAATATGTCGGTATATATTTTTGAGGAGGCAATCCGGTAATTCCCAAGTCGATGTCGGATGTTTCGTGATATTTTCCGGTGACTAACGAGCCGAAAAGATAAACATCGGAGCAACCCGCTTCCTTGAGTACGGTAACGGCCTTATCCAAGTCATCTTTGTATTTTGTCGGGAGCGTTCCGACATCCATGTTTCTATGATACCACGAATCAGGATTTTTCGCAAGCCTGTTTTTCTTATCGCCTTGCCGGGGCTATGGCAACCACTGAAGAGGACATCCGCCATGACCTAAGCCGGGGTCGTTGCAGGGACTGTCCCCCGCCATCCCCACTCTCCCGTCCTCTCCTCGCGAAAAATGCTACACTATCCCTCGTGGAACACCTCATCATTAAAGGCGCGCACGAGCACAATCTGAAAAACATTGATCTCACGCTGCCCCGTGACAAACTCATCGTCGTGTCCAGCCTCTCCGGGTCGGGCAAAAGTTTTCTCGCCTTCGACACCATCTTCGCCGAGGGTCAGTGCCGCTATGTGGAAAGCCTTTCCGTCTCCGTCAACGCTTCGTTTTATGACACAAAGGAATTCTTTCAGGGCCGTAAAGAAATCGGAACGATGAATGCCAAATCCAATGATGAGACGTATAATTCTCTGATAAAGGACTTTCGGGAAAAACATAGAAGACTTGCAAAGAAGAGCAAGCCAAAGATATATGAGTATGGGTTTTTGAAGGAGCAGGAGGTATTATGGCACAAAAAAAATCATTTTTTGCTTATGAAGATGGTCGTCTGGATAACAAAGACGCGATTGCCAGAGCTGCAACTGATTACAACAATCATCAAAAAACCTACATAGCGCCAGTTCAAATCTGAAGTGCAAATTTACGCTCTGAAAAGACCTCGTTAGACATCCGATAGCCTAAAGTCTTACAAGGGCGATTATTGATTTTGGCGGTAATTCTGTCAAGCTGCTTTTGAGTGAGATTATCAAACGGAGTCCCTTTGGGAAGGTACTGCCTGATAAGCCCATTCGTGTGTTCGTTTAATCCCTACTCCCATCAATGACAGAGATGGGCAAAACAGATGCCGCACCCCAGCACGGCCGCCAATACCTTGCGGCCCGAAAACTCCTCGCCGTTATCAAAAGTGATCGTTTTAATAAAATCATCAGAAACAGGGTTTTCAGGACAATTTCTTCCCGGCAGTTTCTTGGCTTGCATTTTACGAGGAAAACTGCTAATCTTATGCTTATGGATAGAATTCGCGCTTACAAGAAAGGGATGGGGCTTGATGCCGGGAATGACGATGAGGACTGGCTGGCGAAAGTAGTCAAGTCCGATGAAGAGCCGGTCGCGTCTGGGAAAAAGAGCGTTCCACAAAATACGCCGGATCGGGGCGGGCTTGATGCTTTTGTCAAAGTATCCGCGCCGCCGTCCAAGCACGAACGGCTCGCGCAATTTCTCGCGCTGGTTGGCGAGGAAGAAAGGGCGAAGATTTTGTCTGGTCTTCCCCAAGCACAGGCGGTCATCATTCAGAAGAAAGCAGGGGAGCTTCGGGAACTAAGAAGCGAGGGCCGTGTCTACGGTATGACCCCTGAAGAGGCGCGCGCGATATACGAAGAGTTTCAGGCGGTGCTTTCGTCGGACACGGCGTTTTCCACACAGCAGCCGCTTGCTTTTCTTGAAAAATTTCAGCCGGAACAGGTCGCGCTCTTGCTGCACAAGGAAGGCGCGCAGACATGCGCCCTCGTGCTTGCGCGGCTGCCGCCCAAACTTGCCGCTGGAACGCTCTCGTTTATCGAAGTGGAAAAAAAGCGGGACATTGCCGCCCGCATCGGGCGCATGAAACCCGTATCCCCCGAAGTGGTCTGCCTGATTGCCGATACGCTGCGTGAGCGGGCGCGGGAACTCGGCACGGCCCCCGGCACGGCTATCGACGGCATTGCCGCCCTTGCCGAGATACTCAAAAACACCGATGTTTCCTTCGGCGACAAGATTATTTCAAGCCTTGCGGAAGACGATCCGTTGCTCAGCCACACGTTGAAGGAACGTCTCTATACCCTCGACGACGTATGCCGCGCCGACGACAAACCGATTGCCGAAAAACTCGCCGCCATGAGCGAACAAGACATTGCGCTGCTCATTCGCGGCCGCCCCGATGCTTTCGTGGAAAAGATTTTGTCGAACGTATCCGCCGGACGGCGGGTACTGGTTCGTGAAGAGAACGATGTCTTGGGTGCCGTGCTCAAATCGGATACCGAGGCGGCCCTCAAAGATTTTCTCCAGTGGTTCCGCGACAAACGGGAAAAAGGCGAAGTCCTCTTTCTCGGCGATGAATTGGTCGTATGAGCCGGTCTCGCAGGAACGCGCAGCAGTTTTTAATGACCACGAACCACATGAACCAACACGAACAGAACAGCGCAACTTTCATTTCTCCGTTCGTTTTCATAACTTCAGTTTTTTTCCCCTAATCCGCGCAGGGGATTCAGATATAGTGCTTCTACTTGTAAAATACCAATTAGTATGGCACCGGGATGGGGGCGTTGCGGGGGTGTCCCCCGCAGAGGGGGTAGCGTAAGACCCTAAGCCCGCTTGCGGGCGGCGGGCTGGAGCGAGGGGGAGGCATCCCCCTTTATATTTTCCTAGTAGCAACACTGTACATTAACGCCATAATCCCCGTGGATAGACGCCTCGCGCGGTGAGGGCCGCGATCCGTTGGACGGCGGTTTCCTTGTCTTTCTTGTAAGTAACGCCAAACCAGTCCGCGTCGGCTTCCAGCACTTTGAAGGCGGTTTTTCCGGCTTTGATGAAGGTGTCAGCGGCAAGAGGCAGGTAGCACTCGCTTTTGAGTTCGCCGCCCCGGTCTTGCAAAAATTCGTTAAAATAGGCCTCAAATGCGGGAAGGATGAACGGAGGATAGCCCCAAAAGTTCATTGATACCGGCGTGTCGGGGGCGAGTTCCTTTTTCGCGCCGTCGGGGAACGTGTTGTAGATTTTGCCGTCGGCTTCCTGCTTGATGAGCAGAAATTCGTCTACTGAGGAAAGGTAGCCGTTTTTCACCGCGCAAACGCCGCGGGTTACCGTGCCCTCAGGCGACAGCGTCTTTTCCAGTTTGTAGGGAACAATAGCCGCCTCGGTAACATCGCCGGAAAGATACCGGCCGAGCACCTCGTAGGCCTCTCTGCCGTAGAAGTCATCGGCGTTCAGCACGGCAAAGGGCGCGTCAATGGCGGGTCCGGCACACAGGAGCGCGTGGGTCGTTCCCCAAGGCTTGGTTCTCCCGGCCTTCTTTGCGGTCTCGAAAATCGCAGGCGGGATAAGGCTTTCCAGCTCCTGATAAGCCAGCTCAAACGGCACCTTGTCCCCCATACGGGTAAGCACAATGTCCTTGAAATCCCGCTCAATGTCGTGCCGGATGATGAACACGACTTTGCCAAAACCGGAACGGAGCGCGTCAAAGACCGCGTAATCAAGCAGGGCCTCACCGTCCGTCCCGATCTTGTCCATCTGTTTGAGACCGCCGTAACGGCTCCCCATCCCCGCCGCGAGAACCACCAAAATTGGTTTCATATAAAGTTTCTCCTTATCAGTCTTTCACCTGCCGGACGATCTCCGCGATAGCCTTGTCCGCCTCGGTATAGGGCACCTGGCAGGTTCCCACCTGCTTGTGGCCGCCTCCGCCGTACTGCAACATGATACTGCCTATGTCGGCTTTGGACGTTTTGTTGATGATGCTGTACCCAACGGTTATCGCCGCAAACTGTTTCTGCTTGCCGTCAACGACCCATACCGAAACGTTTTGTTTGGGAAACACCGTATAAAGCAGGAAACGGTTACCGGCAGGCGTGTCGGGGAGGCCGCGAGTATCAAGCACAATCACATTGCCATCCGTTTTCCCATGCTTCCGGGCAAAATCAATGAACTTCTGGTGCTGATCCCGGTATATTTCAGCCCGTTCCCACACATCGGGAAGCCGTAAAATCTCGTCGATAGATTTATCAAGCGTCTCGGAGGCCAGTTTTTTCATCAAATCAAGATTGGATATTGTAAAGTTATGGATTCTCCCCAGTCCGGTACGCGGATCCATGATAAATCCCAGCAAAATCCACCCTTCAGGATTCATAATCTCGTCTTCGGTGAGATCGCCTGAGTCCATTTTGTCGACATACTTGATCATTTCGGCGAACTTTCCAAACTTCGCCTCGCCGCCAAAGTAGTCATAGATCACACGGGCGCAACTCGGAGCCGGCCTCGCCGCGCCTTCAAACGTAAACGAGCCCAGCCGTTCCTTTTCCGACGAATGGTGGTCGAACCAGAACTTGCACCCCTTGATATAAGGTACGTTTGCGACAATATCGTTCGCCGTTGCCGTCACTTTGCCGTCCTGAATGTCCTTGGGATGGACAAAAAGCCATTCATCAACCATCCCCAGCGACTCAAGCAAAGCCCCGCACGCCAAACCGTCAAAATCAGAACGAGTAATTAAGCGCATACTATTCTCCTTGGCTTACCATACCAGCCTTTTGCATTTCCGTCAAGGCAGGTGAGCCTATTTCAAAACACGAGCGAGTTTTGAAACAGGCTATGCACTTCATATTACCCCTCCGCTATTCGGTTTATCACGGCTTTGGCGCGGTGTCTACCCCTTAACTTGTTGACAGGGAGAAGTCTTTCCTGCTTCCCGCCATGCTTGCTTTACAAGCACGGCTCCCGGCACCCCCCTCTGCGGCACCCATTGCCGCGCGGAACAGGCACAACCATAGGTTGTGCTTGGCGTCATTTCCGCAACACGGTGTGGGCCCCGAAAACGCTTCACCGTAAATAAATGCAACAGGGTCCCGGCAGGCCCGTCCCCCGCAACATCCCGGCATTTATCATGGGAAACCATAGATTACACGGATGAGCCGGTTTCACAATCTCATGTTGCGTGTTGGGCAGAGTTCTCCTCTGGCCATCTTGGGCCGGGACGCTTGAGGCTTGCTGGAACCCCTTTTTGCCGTGATCCGGGGCGGTTAAGCGGGCGGGGACGCGGGTTTGGAAGCGTTTTTCGCCGAAAAACTCGTCGTTATCGTCATCCCGTCCGAGCGGGGGCTGCCCCAAGACAAGGTGTAGGCAATAGCCGCCGGAATCTTCGTT
>JAIRNN010000052.1 GCA_031257995.1 Spirochaetaceae bacterium
CCTGCCCGTTCCGCGTTCTCTTCACCGGTCATCCGCTCATCGGCAAGCAAAAGCGCTCGCGCCCGTTTCCGAGCGCCGTGTTTACCCTTGTTGCGTATGTCCTTGAGCAGCGCCCGTTCTTCCTCCATTTAAGGTAACTTTGGGTTTCTCCCGTCATAGTTCTCCCCTCCGTTTCGGTCACTATAACCGGCAGCCTGTCATATTTTATTCACAGGCAGAATACTGACTGCCTGCTAGGTAACAAATGGAAAAAAACTCCGCTTCCAGCCGAGGGTTCAACGAATATATAGTCATTACTATTTATTTTTTCTTTTGCGAGAAATGCTGTAAAGATTTCATAGCATTTCTTGGCTATCTCGGGCTTGGTAAAAAACTGCTCTAACCCAACTGTTTCCAGATTGACCCATGAGGGTATGTATTTATTATTTTGCCATATTTTATTGCGGCGCGTTATTGTTTTCTGTACATCGTCTGTCATAATCCCCCCATTATCCATAAATTTTATGGTTTTTATCAAAACCTGCAACCTTTTTCAGTATAAATGCAAAGTATGAATCTGTCAATTAGCTGGGTTGCTCAAAATTTACCACAAACAGATACTTTTGTAGACGGTCATTTCGCCTAACTACTCATATTCGCGAATCCCTTCGTATATATTTCTCTATTTGTAGTATGCACGAACTCCCCGCGTTCCGTCAAGCACTCGCGTTGCGCCATGTCAACGTTCAATGGAAATGTCAGTAGGCACGCCCAACTCCCGGGCAAGAATCTGTGTCCGTCCCATCCGTGCTCCATACATCCCCATTTTGGTTTATGCGCGTCTTTTCAAACATATCGTAGGCGTGTTAAAAAAACCACAGATGAACGCGGAATTGAAATCACGGCAAAACGCAGAAATGCCAAAACACGCCTAACACAACCCTAGTTGTGACTTGGCACAGCCGTTGTGCCCGTTTCGTGTGCGGTATTGGGTGTTCTCCTCTTTATATTTTCTTTGTGGAAGTGTTATATAACGAAAAATTTACCAACATTTAAGACTCTGTTTATGGCGTTTCATTGTTATAAATGAGAGACTGGCCTGATGCTGGGATAACACGGCGGTTTTCAAAACATAGGTCAGTGAGCCCTCGTTTACAGGAGTATGCTATGTGGAACTTTTTACGGAAATTTGTTGTTGCCGCTGCTCTGCTTGCCGCGCCGGGCGGAACCCTTTATGCGGAAACGGTTCTGGACATTGAACGCGCCGTCGAGACGGCTATCCAGAACAACCTCGCCCTCTCGCGGACCCGTATCGAGACCGGTGTCAAAGAACGGGCGGCGGCACGAAGCTGGAACGCCCTCTACCCCACTCTTTCCGCCGGAGCGCAGACCTCACGGGGCGTATCGCTTACCGGCGACATGCTGCCCCGCGAAGACTGGTCGAAGGCGCTCTCCTTTTCCGCTTCCCTCACCATCCAGCCCGCCATTTTCGCGAACATGACGAAACTCAAGGCGGACTACGAAGCGGGGTTGCTCTCCTACGAGGCGGCAAAACAGGAACTTGAGCTGAACGTGCGCAAGGCGTTCTGCCAGATACTGCTGCTCAAGGCCAACCTCGAACTTTCAGAACAAACCGCCGCCACCGCAGAGGCGGGTTATGAACAAACCGTGGCACTTGCCCGTGTCGGACAGGCCTCGGCCCTCGACGAACTTTCCGCCCGCGTCAACTGGGAAAACCTGAAACCGGAATTGAAAACCGCCGAGGCCAACTACCTTAACGCCCTCGAATCGTTTAAGCAAACCCTCAGCATAAGCGGCGAAGATGTCGTCCTCTCAGGCAGTCTGGGAGACATGGCGGGCGGGACGGCTATGCCGGGCGGAGGGCTTCCCTTACAAACAACCCCGCAATCCTCCCTGCCAAGAAACGAGCCCTTTGCCATCGCCGCTCTGCGCCAATCGGATGCCTCCCTCAAGGCCCAGCGCGACACTCTCTGGATGCAAAGTTATCTTCCCACACTCGGCCTCTCATGGAATGGCAACCCCGCGCTGACGGACGGCGTGTGGGCCGACACATCAGGTTCCTTTACCGTGAGCCTCCGTCTCGGTCTCGACCCTTTTTTCCCCGCCTCAACCGCGAAGACCCAGTTGGCGGCCCTTGACGACAATCGCCGTATTGCCGCCATCCAACTGGAAGAAGCTGAAGCCGCCCGCAACAGCCGGATCGCCCAACTGGAACGAAGCGTTGAAACATCCGCCGGGAGCCTCAAAACACTGTCCCTCAATGTCGAACTCGCCCAACAGAACTATGACATGACCACCGAAGCCTACCGCCGGGGTGCCGCCGACCTGCAAAAACTCCGCAACGCCGCCGATAGTCTCTCCCAAGCCGGTTTCCGGTTGCAAAGTGAACGCTACAACCTCATCGCCGCGATCCTCGACCTCGAAAAAGAACTGAACGTTCCCTTTGGCAGCCTGCCGTATCCGTGATTTTTCGTGATTAAACCGGGATCTTAGGTGCAGAGTCCGGAACTGCGTCCTTGGAGAGGGAGGGGGTAGCGGAAGGCCAAACGGAGGGAGGTGCGGATGCGCCTTTAGGCGTAAGTGCGGGCTTATCGGCCGGAGTGCGTGTCTGGAGCGAGGGGGAGACTTCCCCTCCCAAATCCTCCCTTATACTTATCTTCATAAAAAAAATAAAAAATAAAATATTCCTTGCACTATTGGTTTTTTTTTGATAGAATGGAAGATATGATTGATATTATAACGAGCCACTGCAAAGAATACGATCTTGCCGTGGGGAATAAAAAAATCAGTGTCGCGTCGGCACCGGGGCGCGTTCATTACCTGGGTGAAAACGGGTTGATTGGTCAACGGCTGTTGCTCTCTTCGTCAATTGACCGGACGCTTACTATCGCGGCAAGTCCGCGTACCGATGGTATGTTCCGGTTCTTCTCTGCCGACAGTGAGGAGCGGAAGCGTACCACGTTTGTCAATCTCAGGCCGCGCCGCGAAGACCGGTGGGCGAACTACATCAAGACTGCGGTTTCCATCTTTGTCGCGACACCCGATCCCGTTGTGGACCCGATCCCTGAAACCGGGGGCTTAAGTTTTACGATTGCCAGCTCGATCCCCAAGAACAAGGGGTTTGGGTCGTCTTCCGCATTGGAGTTGGCATCGGCTCTCGCGCTCAGGCCGCTTTTCCAGCCGGATATGAGCGACAACGAGTTGCTTGCCCGGCTCGCGGAGTCCCATAGAGCGTATTTTGAACGTGAATACGATATCGTGGACTTTTATTTGATGATGAAGGCGGAAGAGGGCCGATGGACGGTTGTCGATGAAAGCCGGATGGCGAAGGGGCTTTCCTGCGCACGGAATATTGCGGTGCCTTTTGCCGGATACAAGACGGTGGTATTCGATTCGCGGGTGCCGGCTTTTGAGTCCGCCGGGGAAATTGAAATGCGCATTGAACAGTTACAAAAGAGCCTTGAGATTCTTGCACGGCGAAAAAGCGGCGTGACGTTTCAAGACGCGGATGCCGTTGAACTCATCGAAAACGAAAAGGGGATGACTGAAGAGATGCGCCGCCGTTGTATGCATGCCGCGCAGGAGGCGGTCCGCTTGGCCGCTCTTGAGGAAGCTATGAAAACGGGCGACATCCCGCTCATTGCCAAGCTCTTTCAACATTCGCAGAATAGCCTCCGTGACTTGTACGAGGTGTCGTGCCCGGAGATCGACTGGCTGGTACGGCGTGCCGGGGAAACGCCGGGAATCGCCGCGTCCCGCATGATCGGACAGGGTTTCGGCGGTTCGATTTTTGCCATCCTCACGGACGAAGCCGAAAAGGAGTACAAGGCTAAACTTGAGGATTACGAGCGCATCTTTGGATTCCACCCGCAAAGGTACGAGATAAAAACCGACACAGGCGCGAAATACATCGGGCTAAAGTAGGGTCGTCTTACGATGAACATACTGGCGGTCAATGACGACGGGATTGGGGACGGGATTATCCGGTTAATTGAGGCGTTTCGCGGGGCGGGTCATCGTGTTCTTGCCGTTGTCCCCGACCAGAACCGTTCGGGATCGTCCCATTCCGTCACGTTTGACACGTCTATGCTGCTGCGGGAAGCTGGAAAAGACCTCTGCACCTACGGCGGCACGCCGGTTGACGGCATCCTCGTCGCCCTTGTTTCCGGCGGGCTTAGGTACCGGGCAGATGTTGTCGTGTCGGGCATCAATGCAGGTCCCAATCTCGGTACGGACATCCTCTATTCGGGGACGGCTGCGGCAGCCCGTCAGGGAAGTCTTTATGGCCTCCCATCGTTCGCCTTTTCCGTTGACGGGGACGCTCCGTATCACTTTGAAGAAGCCGCAAACTGGGCCGCCGCCCGTTTTGACAAGTTGCTGGCTTGCTGGCAAAAAGGCACGTTTGTCAATGTCAACTATCCGAACACGCGGGAATTCTCCGGAACTCTTTTCACTTATCCGGCATTGCGCATTTACGAGGATAGTATTACAATGGAACATAATGCCGACGGTTCCCGATCGTGTTTTCTGAACGGTGGCGGCGTTACTGTGAGACAGAGAAACAAGATGTTGCCCGGTATTTCGGATTGGGAAGCGGTACGGCAAAACAAGGTATCGGTCAGCGTTGTCCACAATCACCCGCAAGTGGTTGAGACGATAGAGCCGACAGAGGAGGGGAACGATGGCAATCTCGGCAATTGAGGATGGGATCCGTTTTTTTAACATGAAACGTTACGATATCGCACTTGATCATTTCCGATCTGTGAAGACGGACGGCCTGAGTGACAAGAGCCGGATGGAGCTCGCCTACTATCAGGGGCTCTGTTACACAAAACTCGAGAAGTACGACGAGGCTCTCCTCCTCCTTGAGCAGGTGGTAACATCGGATATGTTGCCGGTCCGGACGATGCAGTGCCGTCTGACTCTTGCCTATGTCTACATGATTACGCGGCGCGCAAAGATGGCGGAGTTTGAGCTTAACCGGCTTCTGAAAAACGGCGTTGAGTCGGTGCAGATATACACAATGCTGGCCTATGTCGCTTGGGCGCAGCGGAACAACGAAAAGGCCATCGAACTCTACGAAAAGGCTATTGCCTTCGATTCGACCAATCTTACCGCGATAAACGGGCTGGGGTATGTACTGGTCGATTCGGGGGTTGACGTGAAACGGGGGCTGGAGCTTTGCCGTAAAGCCGTGCAAACAAAGCCGCAAAACGCTGCCTATCTTGACTCTCTGGGCTGGGCCTACTACAAAAGTGGCGACTTAAACGAAGCGCGTACTGCCCTCAGGCGGGCGCTAGAAATCGCGCCCCGGCATTACGAGATAACCAAACACATGCGCGCGGTTATCGGCGAGGCGTCTTGAAAATGCCGCGAGTTGACCTGTTTCCGCCTACGCATATAAAAAAGGGGGATGCCTCCTCTTCGCTACTGTCTGTGCTGCCGCCTCTTCCATGGACGCAGTCCCGGGCTCTGCCCCTAAGACCCCGGTTCAACGTTTGCCTTGATCCCGTATCGGTTTTGGAACCGGCTCAAGGAGAAACGCATCGTTGAAAACGCGCTTTTCGTCCGCGCTTGCGTTTATGAGGCGGCCTTTTCCGCTGCTCATCGCGCTCTGCCTTGCCGTTTTCGCCGCGTCCCTCTATTCGCAGATCGTTCCCGAACCCGACCTTAACGCCGTTCGGGCGGGAGAAGAGTTTCGCACCGGTATTCAGGCGTACAACCGCTACGCCTACAACGAAGCGATACGCGCCTTTGAAAGCGCCCTCTCCTATCGGCCCGGCGAGGCGTTGATCCTCGATTGGCTTGGCCGCGCCTATTACAAGAGCGGGCTGGAGGAGATCGCGCTGCGGCAATGGGAACGGGCAGCGGAACGCTATGGGACGGGCCGGGACGAAACCCTGCTCGCCCTTGCGCGGATTGAGGCGGTCGCCGCCCGCCGCAGCCAACTTGTCTCGATGGCAGAGGCAAGCCGTTTCGTGGAAGGCGGCGTTTTTCCCGGCGCGGAGAACGATGTGACGCGCTTCCGCCAGCCGACCGCGATCCTCCCCTGCGCCGACGGCACCGCATGGGTTGTCGCCTATACAAGCAACGAGATTGTCCGCATCGACCCCAACGGCGTGATTCGGGAACGTCTGCGGGGGCCGCTGGGCGGATTCGACCGCCCCTACGACATGGTGCGCGGTCTGGATGGCCGCCTCTACGTTTCGGAGTTTCGGGGAGGCCGCCTCTCCATTCTTGACGAAGCGGGCCTGTGGCAAGCCCATGTCGGCAGCAAAGGACTTAAGTCCGGCGATCTTATCGGCCCCTCTTCTCTGACCGTTGACGATGCCGGCTATGTCTATGTCGTCGAATACGGCAACCGGCGTATCTCAAAGTTTTCCCCTGACGGCGATTTTATCCACAACTTCGGTCAAAAAGACGGCCTTTTCCCCGGCTTTCTCTCGCCAACCGGTATTGCCTACCTGAGAGGCCGCATCTTTGCCGTTGACGGGGCCAAAAAAGCGATCTACGCCTTCGACACGGACGGCATATACCAGGGCGTTTTCATTGACGAAGGACTCGATGCCCCGGAAAGCCTTCGCCTGTGGGACGACCACACGTTCCTGCTCACCGACACACGCCGCCTCCTGTTGATTGATGCCGATTCGGCGATCATTCGGGAAGCCGGACTCGCCGGAAACCGCAACACCCGCATCATCGACGCGAACTTCGACCAAAACGGCAGCATCCTCGCCGCAAACTTCGACGCGAACGAAGTCGCCGTGATGCAGAGTATCGACGAACTCGCCTCCGGTCTCTTCGTGCAGATCGACCGGATTGTTACCGAAAACTTCCCTGAAATAACCCTCGACGTTTCCGTGAGCGACCGGAAAGGCCGCCCCATCGTCGGCCTCGGTGACAGAAACTTTTTGCTTTCCGAGGGACAAGGCGAAACATTGGCACAGGTTGCCGAACAGACCTTACTGGGCAGCCTTGACCGCGACCCCCGTGTGGACATCGTCATCGTCGTGGAACGTTCCGGCGAGACGGCGACCCTCCGCGAAGACCTTGCCGCCGCAGTCCGGGACATCTACAACGCCGTGCAGGGAACGGACATCACCATTGCCGGAATCGTGTCGGCGGGCGAAAACCCCGAACGGGAACGCTTCGACCCGGCAACTCCCTCGTCCCTGACCGTTGCCGCGCGAGGCGCCCAAGCAAGCTACAGCCCCCGCTGGCGTTTCGACAGCGCCATCCGTCTCGCCGCCGCCGATCTCTTTCCCCTCGCCAAGAAACGCGCCGTTGTATTCATCACGTCCGGAAACCTCGGCGCATTGTCCTTCGAACAATACTCGATCACCGAAACAGCCGCCTACCTGAAAAACGCCAACATCGGCTTCTACCCCGTTCTCGTCGGCCAAAATCCCGTAAGCGACGACATCGAATACTTAGCCGGGACATCAGGCGGCCAAATCACCCGCCTCTACGCGCCGGAAGGTGTCGGCACCACCGTCAAAAGCATCGCCGGACGCAACTCTGGCTCCTACCTCCTCCGCTACCGCTCGTCCCTTCCCTCCGACTTTGGCCGCGCTTTTCTCCCCATTGAGGCCGAAGTCTACCTTCTGGAACGTTCTGGTCGCGACCGCGCCGGATACTTCGCGCCGTTGTCATAAGACAGTAAACAGATGAACACGGATAAAAAGGTCCGTGGATTTTCTCGGATAAAAGATAAGAAAATTTGTCCGCGGATTACACGGATTTCCGCAGATTTAAGAGAAATCCGGTGTGAAGAATCCGCGTACATCTGTTTCATCTGTGTTTAAACGTGATTCAGTGTTCGTGAGGTTACGGAACAGGGCAGACTTCTTTCGCGGCCATCCGTGACCGGGATGCTTGAGGCTTGCTGTTCCTCTTTTTTGGCTGTAAGGTGTGTGGAATTTTACCGATTAGCCGGGCGGAGATGCGGGTTTAGAGGAAAAGTCGAACAAAAGACGGTTATCCGTTGGTAATGTTCTAAAATTATTAGATCAAACACACCCTTCTCCAAAACCAGACATTTATTATCAAGGCGATAACGATTTTATGCGTCTGTTCTGTTTTGGAAAAACGGGCTTCCTTTCCTCTCTAACCGCGCGCGCCATGTCCTCAACGACAGATGTTTCCGTCCTATCTTTTGGATATTTTTATTCGTAACGACCAGAATCTCTGGTAAAAAACGCTCATAATACGCATAGTTTCCATCGGTATAGACCTTCCCTATGTTAAGTGGTCTAAGCAGTTCCAGCAGTTTATCCAGATTTTTATGTTCCATCGTCCCAAACCAGAATGCAATAACTTCTCCCGTCTCGTGGTCAATGGCCTGCCACAGCCAGATTTGACGCTTCTTATCGTGATAAAAACTCCACATTTCGTCCGTTTCAACCAGAATGGTGATGTTTTTATGGGATTCAAGACAGTCTTTGTTTACATATTCTATCAAATCCTCTTTTTTTTTAATTCTTTTAACTGGCTATCCACTTGAGCAAGGTTTAGAGTGGATATAAAGTGAAGGGTATGCAAGAATACCCTATGACCTTTGAAGAATTTACAAGCCGATTTTCTAACGAGGAACAATGCCGGGAATATCTTATCCAATTGAGATGGCCCCATGGGTTTAGCTGCCCCAAATGCGGGAATAACAAAGCATGGCTGGCAGGAGACATATTATATGAATGTCGGGAATGCGGACGCCAGACATCAGTAATAGCCGGACGATATTTCAAGGCACTCGGGAACCGCTAAAAACATGGTTTACGGCGATGTGGCGGGTTACGACACAAAAGTATGGAGGGAGTGCGGAAGGGTTACAGCAAGTATTGGGATTGAAAAGGTATCAGACCGCATGGACATGGCCGCATAAAATAAGGAACGCGATGGCAGGGCCTGGACGGGAACAGTTATCAGGGATAATTGAGGTTGATGAAACCTCCATTGGGGGGACTGAAAGCGGGGGAAAACGCGGACGGGGGACCGGAAACAAGGCTCATGTCGTAATAGCGGTGGAACTTGACGGGAAACGGCTGGGACAAGTGAGGATGCGGGTGATAAAAGAAGCCGCCGGAGAAACGCTGAGGGCATTCATTCGTGAAAACATGTCAAAAGACAGCAAAATAATAACGGACGGCGGGACAGGGCACTCAAAGTTGAATACGGAGGGCTACGGCCATGAAATAGATACCCACGGTGACACAAAACAAACCGAATAAACGCCTCTCCCTGTTCATCTTGTCGTATCCCTGTTAAAACGCTGGCTTTTAGGTACTCACCAAGGAGCCGTACAGCCCAACCATTTACAGGGATATTTGGAAGAATACACATTCAGATTTAATCGCGGGAATGCGGCGAAAAGAGGCTTGCTTTTTTACCGGTTGCTTGAAAACGCTATGCGGGTTGAGTTGCTGACTTACAGAAAACTGGTACAAAGCTGGCCTCTAACACGCAGCTTCATTCAAGTGGATACCCAGTTAACCATATTAACAGCGAATCTTCAAGAAAATTTAACCGCGAAGGCGAATAAGGCGCAAAAGGTTTTTACCGGCAAATTCGTGTTCTACCGTCAATTTGTCTGTTTTGCAAGTGTTTAATAGTGCCTGTAAAGCCGATGGACTATCAAACCGGCAAACGCCATCCTTATTCGTCTTCGCAGTTAATTCCTTTCGCTCTGTCAACTGACAGAAATACCCCAATATAAATGAGTTTTGGAACAGGCTCAGTACAAAGAGATGGCAGCCCTGAGCGGGCGGGAAGACCGGGCCGTTGAACAGGCGGCCCGGGAACCGGGAATATGCGGGGACATGCTGCGGCGCCGGCGGCGGGAAGCGCGGGAGGCGGGACAGGGCGGGCTGGAGGCGTTTCCCGGTCTGGGTACCCCCCGTAACGCGGAGGCGGCACGGCTGAGGAGACGGGCGGCGGATCTGGAGGAGGCGGATGAGATCCTAAAAAAAGCGGCGGCCATCTTCGCGAAGAGCAGCCCCCCGGTAACGGCGTATAAGTTTATGAGGGGGCATAAAGACCGGTACGCCGTTAGCGGGACGGCCGGGTTATGAGGGGCAAGCCGGAGCGAGTATTACCGGCGGGAGCAGGGTGACGGAAGCGGCCTGAGGGAACAGGGTGGTTTTATCGTGGCGATCCTCTGCCTGATCTTCTTTACCCGTTCTCTCAGGGGAGTCGTGATTCCCGTGCTGGCCACTGCCGACGGTATCGGGTCGGTCTTTGGGTACATGGCCCATCTGAGGATTTCGGCGGACTCCAACTTGATGACACTGCCGGTTCTGCTTGCGATGGCCTTGTCTGTGGGTTACTCCATTCACTTGATAAACGCCTTTAAGTTCCAATTCCGTCGGTGCGGGAAGCGGCGGGAGGCTCTGATTGCCGCAGTAGGGGAAACGGGCTGGCCTATTCTGTTTACCGCGATTACGACGATCGCCTCCCTGCTCTCGTTCTTCTTTACCGGCATCGGCCCGTTGCGCTGGGTGGGGTCTGACCTGTGCGCCGGCAGTCTTTGCGGTATACCTCTATGTAGTGTTGCTGGTGCCCGCACTCTTCAGCTTCAGCCAAAACCAATAGCTTGCGGAAGAGGGGCCCTTGGCGGAAGGCGGCGAAACCATCATTGACCGGAAGTTTTACCGCTTGGGAGAATCGCTGCTCGCAAAATGGGTGCCCGTCATCATCGCCGCGTTTATTCCCGGCCTCTTAGGAATCAGCGTAAACATGGATTATTTTTCATTTATGGAGAAAAAGATACCCTACATTGCCCGGCTCGCGGAAATGCTGGAGGCGGAAATCGGCCCCGTGTATCGGCGGAAACGACAATCGTCAAGGAGATGAACCGTACCTTGAACGGGGATGATCCCGCCTTTTTCGCTATTCCCGATGACCCTGACCTGCTGGCCCAGCTTCTATTCCTCTACGAAATTTCCGGCGGCGGAGACCTGTTTAACCGGGTCAGCGAAGACTTTTCCGCCGCCGCCGTTACGGTGGAACTTTCCGGCTATGATGCTAACCGGATAGCCAAAACCGTCAAAGATGCTAAGGCCGCCGCACGAGCCCGGTTCCCGAACGGGAATGTGGCGGTGATGGGCATGATAGCCGGTTTTGTAGAGATGAACAACAAAATTGTCTACGGGGAACTCGTCTCCTTTGGCGGGTCTTTCATCTTTATCCTCTTGGCCCTCGCTTTCGGCAGCGCCAAGGCGGCCCTGATCGGCATGATCCCCAACATCGCCCCTGTGCTTGTTATCGGGGGGATCATGGGTTATGCGAAGATACCGCTGGATATGCTCACCATGATGATTATGCCCGTGTTGCTGGGGATCGCCGTGGACGACACGATCCACTTTATCACCCACTTGAGGCTTGGACTGGAAAAGACCGGTTCCTACCGTCATGCGACGCTCGACTCATTCGGCAAAATCGGCAAGACTCTGGGGACAACCACGGTGATTCTCTGTGCTATGTTACTCGTCTACTCCTTAAGTCCCATAGCGATGCTGTTCCACATGGAGACTTTGACCATCACCGGTATGACTGCGGCTCTGCTGGCCGATTACACCCTGACCCCCCTCTTGACCTTTTGCCTGAAACCGCTCGTCAAGGACCGGATGGGTTGACCTAGGGGCGCGATTATTTTTCTTGGTGTGTTTAAGGAAGCACTGATTAACCGTCCGCCGTGGAGGCAACGCCTGATCGGTATTCACGGTGCTTTCCCCTCTTGCCTGTTTTCTATTATCAAGGGTTCGCCGTCTCTTTCGATGACGATTCGGCAGGCGCGGAGGAAGTAGCCGTCTTGCCGGGGAAAACCGCCGTATTTTTTGTCGCCGCAGAGAGGGTGGCCGTGGAGGGCGCACTGGGCGCGGATTTGGTGAATCTTGCCGGAGGAGATTTCCGCTTCGATGAGGGTTGCGCCGTCTCTGGTTTCGAGTGGGGCGTATCCGGGTGACGGCCTTTTTCGCGCCTTCGCCTCCGCTTGCGGCGCGGGTCTTTCTTTCTTTTTTGTCGCGGAAAAGGCGGTCTTCACAGACTTCCTCTTGCTCAATGTTGCCGCAGACCAGCGCGAGGTAGTATTTTTTCACTTGGCCGTGTTGGGTCGCGCGGGTGAAGAAGCGGGCCCCTTTGAGACTCTTCCCGAACACGACGAGGCCGCCGGTATTCCGGTCGAGGCGGTGGAGCGGGCCCGGGCGAAACGAGAGGGAGGCGGGCATCTTGTCCGTGAGGTAGGCGGATACAAGGGACTCAAGGCTCCCGCTCTCCGTGCCGCCCGCTTTGCCGTCACCATTCCCGTGGGTAAGTATACCGTGGGTGAGTACACCCTTGGGCTTATCGACCACGAGCAAATCATCGTCTTCATACACGATGCAGAGCGCGGGGGCAGATGGCGCGGGTTTCGCGTGATTGGCGGCGGGGCGCAAAGGGCCGGGAGATTGCGCCGCGTGTGCCACCGTGATCACGTCGCACGACCCGGTATGCGCCGTCTCGCGCCGTGCCGCCCACCCGCACCTTCTTTTCCCGCAACAGCCGGTTGATGAACGAGAGAGGGAAGGCGGAGAAGTGTTTGCGGAGTATCCGGTCCAGCCGCCTGCCTGCGTCGTTCTCTGTGGCAGTCAGCGTGATGGGCCCGTTTAGTTTATCGTTCATAGTTACATTCTACACTCCACGAGGTATAAAAGCATCGTTAAGTATAACGCCGATTAACTTGACAAACATCAGCCCCCCGCCCTAGAGCTAACTGAATGCGGCTGTCAAAAGAATCCGTGTTTGGATGTCAAAAGCGGGATTTAGCGATGTTTTCGCGGGATTTATCGGGAGGCCGTTTGCAATGCCGTTGCACAATGTGCAACTTTGTAAGGGCTTGTTTTGACATCCGTTCCGGGCAAAACCGCCTGAACAAGCGGCCCCATATCCGGCTTAAGGCGGACGTACCGGGCCGGTATCGCCATCGGGTCTGGCGGCGGCATACCAATACTTTTTTATAATCCGGTCCGCGCTTCTGCCTCATATTCCGGCGTTGTTTTCCGCTTGAACTCAATATATTCGGCGCGGATAAATACTTCCGCGCCTCTCTTTTCCAGTCTGCCGACAATGCGGACGCTATGTCCTTTTCGGCCTTCCGCTACCACGAGTTTCCCAAGTTTGGCGCCGGCTTCAATGCGGAAATGACAGACTCCTCTTTTGATTTCGGCACCGTGTTTGCGGGAGCGTACCGAGACAATGACAAATACGCGGAACGGCACGCCCGTATCGCTAAAGCCTGTTTTCGGACCGGATTCCAAGATTCCTCCGATAATGACGGTGTTTAAGTGATTCATTTGTCCGGCATCCTCCCGGCCTTTGCTAAGCCCCCGGCGATACGGAGGATGGTGTCTTTTTGGGCGAGCGTCCTCCGCCAGTCTGCGGGAATGGCATCCGCGCCGTAGTAAAGCCCGGCGAGAGCGCCTGTAACCGCCGCCGTCGTGTCGGTGTCATCGCCCAAGTTGACGGCCTTCAAAACCGCATCATGGCAGGTGTCCGTTGTGAGAAAGCACCAAAAGGAGGCTTCGAGGGTGTCGATGACAAAGCCGCCGCTTCTTATGGCGGACTCAGGCAGGGCGCTTATATCATCCCGCAAAATCCGGCCAAACTTGGCAAGCGTATCATCGTCAAGGCAGGGGAAACTATCCTGAAAGCCTTCCCGCAATTTCGTGTATGCGGCAGTCTTGACCGTTCCGGCGAGAAGTTCCAGCAGGTATTCAAGATAGATATAGCAGGCCGCCACCGACCATGCGTGGGCGTGGGTGATGGAGGAGACGACTTTCGTGATTTGAAAGCGTTCCACGCAAGGCTGGGCGGCAATGTAGAATACGAGCGGGGCAATCCGCATGAGGGAGCCGTTGCCGTTTTCGTCCGCGCCGGGGCATCCGGCCTCTTCCGGGGCAACGCCTGACTTGAGGCGGCGGAGGGCTTTCGCCGTGGAGATACTGATATCAAACATCCCGCCGCGGGCGGTGAACGCGCCTTCATCATACCAGCGGACGAAATTCCGCGCTATGCCGCGTAAATCAAAACCATGAGAAAGGGAATCGGCCAGACACAAAGCGAGGGAAGTATCGTCCAACCATGTGCCGGGCGGCTGGTTGTGGGCGCCATATCCTTGCATCCCGGTTACGCGAAAACTGCCGCGAGGCTTAAACTCTACGGGAACGCCGAGCGCGTCCCCTGCGGCAACACCGGGCAGGAGGGAGGTTATTTGTTCAGGTAAAGTTTTACCGCTCATTTGGCAGCCTCACACGGCATTTTTGCCGTGATTCGCGGAGTCTTAACGCCCGTGTTTCTTGTTTATTTTAAGCCCGCCGTTTGCCGTTACGCGTATTCCGTTTTGGACTTTCACATACTCGTCAAACAGTCTTTTCCGGGCCTGTATATAGTTGCGGACACTCCCGGAGCTAATGCCAAATTGAACGGACATCTCTTCATAAGACGTTCCCCTTTTTATCATTTTCAAAAGTTCCCGAATTGTTGTCCTTTCTTCCAAAACCGGTTTTGACTTGCCGCCTTTGCCG
>JAIRNN010000067.1 GCA_031257995.1 Spirochaetaceae bacterium
CAGCGTGGGCTACGAGCTGACGAAGAAAGCGCTTGTTTTTGGCGGGGACACTCTGACCGCCACGGACATTGCGGTGCGGTGCGGGCTTGCCGATGTGGGGGACGCTTCCCGTGTGGCGCATCTCGACAAAAGCATTGCCGAAAAAGCGCAAAAACGGATCGTCGAGATAGTCGAGGAAAGCCTTGATTCCATTAAAACCTCCAGCGAGGATATTGACGTGATTTTGGTCGGCGGGGGCTCTATTCTTCTGCCTGAAAAAATCGCGGGCGCGAAAAGACTCTACAAGCCACCGCATTTTGCCGTTGCCAACGCGATAGGTTCCGCCATTTCTAAGGTGAGCGGGATATACGAAAAGCTGGTTTCGTTCAACGAAGTCTCCCGCGCAAAAGCCCTCGAAGACGGCAAGGCGGAAGCGGTGAAATTGGCGGTACAGGCAGGCGCAAAACCCGAAACAGTCGAAATTGTCGATGTGGAAGAGGTGCCGCTACAGTATCAGCCGAACAACACAAACCGGGTCAAAGTAAAGGCGGCCGGCGAGCTGGCGTAATGTCCGGTCGTGGTTGAAACATCGAAATAAGGCGCGGCTTGGCCATCTTTCATTGTCCGAAGATTATGCGAAGAAAATAATGAACCGCGAAGATGCTATGATTTAAATGATCGAGAATAAGTGATCGTCTGGTCTGACGGGACCGGAGAGCCGTGCGGATACCGCTTGGGAATAAGACGGTTTTTATCGGGGGGGGGGCGCATCTGTTGGGGGTGGCTAAAGCTGTACGAAAGCGGGAGGCAGGGTGTATCCCGTGGCGGGGAACCGGCGTTCATCGCAACACTGGCGGGGGCAAAAAACCGGAATCAGGCGCGAAACATTGGGCGCAGCCGGAGGGGTAAGCGGAATACCAACGGAGGGAGGTAAGGATGCGCGGGGACAGACCCCGTGGCGGCGGCTTGCCCGGTCAGACTGTATTCAGATGCAGGGAGCTTTGGTAACATTTCAATTTGAGGCATTTTGGATCATCACCGTATCTTAAAACCGCCACATGATGGGGGCTTTAGCCCTTCAGTCCCGATGTGGCAACCCCCTCAATAAAGTAACGCTGGGCAAAAAGATAGATGATGATAACCGGAATCAGACTCATGGCAGCAGATGCCATGACCAGCGTGTATTCGGTTCCATAGACCTGTTGAAAATAACGAATGCCAAGTTGCAGGGTGTAGCGTTCCTTACTGGTTAGGTAAATGAGCGGCCCGATAAAGTCGTTCCATGATCCCATAAAGGTAAACACCGTTAATGTGGCAAGCGCGGGTTTAGACAGTGGAAGAATGATATTCGCGTAAATTCCGAATTCGTTACAACCGTCAATATGCGCCGATTCGGATAATTCCATTGGTATCGAGAGAAAAAATTGCCGCAACAGAAATACGCCAAATGGATTAAACAATCTAAGCAGTACCAATGCGGCGTGGGTATTCATCAGGCCCATCACACGGATAAGCTGGTACTGCGGTATCATGGTTACCTGATTCGGAATCATCATGCTTGTCAAAAAAAGCAAAAATACTTTATCGCGGTGCGGAAAGTTTATACGGGCAAGCGCGTATGCGCCAAGAGAGCAGACAAAAATCTGCCCCAGTGTTACCAGAATGGCTATCTTTGACGAGTTAAAGTAAAAAAGGCTATAGGGCACCCGGGTCCAAACTTCCACATAATTCTCCCAGCGCGGATTTTCTGGAATCAGGCGAAACGGCAGGGCAAAAAGCGACATCTCGGTTTTCAAAGATCCGGAAAGCATCCAAAGAAAAGGTATCACCATAGTTGCCGCTATCGCCGACATGACGACATAGACGCACAATTTACCGATGACGGCTTTCGTTTGGTTTTTTTTTAATAATTGACCCATTTTTTCTGTCCCCTGAATTGTATCAGCGTAAATGCCAGTATCACGGCAAACAAACCGTAGGCCATAGCCGAAGCATAGCCGAACCGCCTGTTTTCAAACGCGACGGTGTATATGTGATATACCAGAACGTTAGTCGCCCGTCCAGGGCCGCCCTGCGTCATGGCGACGACGGAATCAAAAACTTGAAAAGAAGCTATCGTGTTCATTACAACACAAAAGAAAATCGACGGCGAAAGCATAGGAGCAGTGATTTTGAAAAACGTGGTTACAATGCCGGCGCCTTCGATACTCGCGGCTTCGTAGAGCGTATTGGGAATACCTTGAAGTCCCGCTAAAAGAATAATCGCGTAATATCCTATCGCCCGCCACACGCTCACTATCATGACGGATGGAAGCGCCCAACGGGGCGAGTTTATCCATCCGGGCGGATTTTTTACTCCCAAAGACATTAAAAAGCCATTAATCGGCCCGTATTGAGAAAAAATGGTTACCCAGACGATACTTATAGCGATTATTGCGGTGATGTTTGGCAAATAGAAAATCACGCGGAATACGCCAATACCCCGGATTTTTGCGTTCATCATGCAGGCAAGCAACAGCGAGAGCGCGATAGTCGCCGGCACGGTGCCAAAAGTGTAAACGATAGTATTGATAAAGGCGATTTTGAAATTACTGTCCCGGAACATCCGCATGAAATTTTGCAGGCCGGCAAACCGCATCGCGGTAAAACCGTTGATATATTTTATCATCAAAGAGAGAAACATGATGATAACGTTTTACGCATTGATGGTGTGCATGACGATGTGCGGCGCGGCACTATTCGCACAGGCGGGCTTTAAACGCAAAATTAACAAATGTTACCTATAGGAGGGTAAAAATGAGAAAGAACCGTATTTGTTCAGGGTTAATCGGCATGGCGCCGGTTATCGGGTTCGTGATGTGAGGGTCAAACTCGGCGGTTTCCACGCCGGAAGCTCCCGTGCAGGAGGGGACGGCGGCAGAGAACGGCGCATCGGTACAAAACGCAGGAGCGATGGGGAGACTTCCCTCTTTTATCTTTTCTTAAAATTGCAACGGGGCTGTTGACAAGGAATACGTTTTCCGGCACGATTCTAAGTTGGAGAAAGCATGAGCAAATTTCAGGAGCTTGCGAAGGTCTTAGAGCGGGAAATCGCGCAATGGGAAGGCGCGCCGGTCGAGGAGAGTATCGGCACCGTTATCGAGATCGGCGACTCGGTGGCAACGGTCTACGGGTTGCGGAAGGCGGTCTACGGCGAGCTGGTCGAGTTCGAAAGCGGCGCTTCCGGTATCGTGATGAATCTCGAAGAATCGGGGACAGGGGTCGTGGTGCTTTCCGGTGAAAACGGGGTGAAGGACGGCGAAGAGGCGCGCGGAACGGGGAATGTCGTCTCGGTGCCCGGTGGCGACGCGCTTTTGGGGAGGGTTGTCGATCCGCTTGGACGCGCGATTGACGGCAAGGGGGACATTAAGGTCGGCGAGCGTTATCCCATTGAGGTAGAGGCGGCTCCGGTCATCGAACGCGCGCCGGTTAATATGCCGCTGGAAACGGGGGCGTTGTCCATAGACGCGATGATCCCCATCGGGCGCGGCCAGCGCGAGCTTATCATCGGCGACCGGCAGGTGGGGAAGACGACGCTGGCCGTTGACGCGATCATCAACCAGTTGGGCAAGGACGTTATCTGTATCTACTGCGCTATCGGGCAGAAGGCAAGCTCGGTGGCCGCCATCGTCCACAATCTGGAAAAGCACAACGCGATGAGTTACACGGCGGTGGTGCTCGCGGCGGCTTCCGATTCCGCCGCGCTCCAGTATATCGCTCCGTATGCGGCCTGCGCGATGGCCGAGAGTTTTATGCACAAGGGCCGGGACGTGCTGGTGGTCTACGATGACTTGAGCAAACACGCCGTGGCTTACCGGGCCTTGTCACTGCTGTTGCGGAGACCGCCCGGACGGGAGGCCTTTCCCGGCGACGTGTTTTACCTGCACAGCCGCCTCCTGGAACGGGCTGCCAAGCTCTCCGAGAAACGCGGCGGCGGCTCGATCACCGCGTTGCCGATCATCGAGACCCAGGCTGGCGATATCTCCAGCTACATCCCAACCAACGTCATTTCGATCACCGACGGGCAGGTCTTTCTGGATGCCGAGCTCTTCGCGTCCGGGTTCAGGCCGGCGGTCGATGTCGGGTTGTCGGTGAGCCGTGTGGGAGGTTCGGCCCAGTTTAAGGCGGTACGCAAGTTGTCGGGCCGTCTTCGCCTCGACTTGGCCCAGTACCGCGAGATGGCGGCGTTTGCCCAGTTTGGCAGCGACCTTGACAAGGCGACCCGCGACAAGTTGCGGCAGGGCGAGCGGCTCATGGAGGCGTTGAAACAGGGACAGGGCACTCCCTACTCGATGGTCCAGGAGGCGCTTATCCTTTTTGCCGCGGTCAACGGCTATCTTGCCGATGTTTTTGTCGAAAATGTCGGCAAATTCCTCTGCGGGTTCCTCGAACACGTCAAGACCGGCTATCAGGAGACGCTGGGTGTCATCGGCAAAACCAAAGAAATCAGCGACGAGTGCGAAAAGGCGCTCCGCAAAGCGGCGGACGAGTATACCGCCCAATGGAAGAATTAGCGCCGCATGGGGGTTCTCCTTGGGAGCGGCGGCCCCATGGGGGCTTCCCTTGGGGGCGGCTTGATGGGAAAAGGCGGCAGGTTCCCCCTCCGGGAGTGAACGCTCTCCTTCCTCCGGGGGTCTGGGGGCTCAAGAACCCCCAGCGGGGGCGTTACGGGGGCAGTGCCCCCGTAGAGGGGGTAGCGGAGGACGGCACAAACCATTATATATAGGGGGTTTGTGCTGGCCGGAGCGAGGGGTCGGCAACGAAGTAGCTATGGCAACATCGTTGCCACGACTTCCCCCTCCTTGGGATTATGGGTTTTGGAACAACCTCGGATTATCACGGGAAACCGATTATTAAGGAAGGATTAACCTATGCCGAACCAGCGTGAAGCCCGCCAGAGGATGCGGGCGATAAAACAGACTCTTCAGGTTACTCAGGCGATGAACCTAATCTCGACGGCCAAACTCCGCAAGGCGCGGGAGCTTCTCTCCGCTGTGGAGCCCTATTTTCAGCGTATCCAGCAGACTATGCGCGAGATCATGGCCGGACAGGAAAACGTCCGCTCCGTTTTTTTCCCCAAGGAAGAGCCCAAAGGCCGCTCGGCGGTCATCGTCGTTACCAGCGAAAAGGGGCTTGCGGGCGGCTACAACGCGGCCATCTACCGCTATGTGATGGACCTGTGCAAGGAACTGCACAACCCCCTCCTGATCCTCATCGGCAACGTGGGCCAACGCTTCTTTGTGCGCTCGCCCTACGTGGTACTCGAAAACTTTTCCTTCGGCGCGAGGGTTCCCGACATCGAGAACGCCCGCGAAGTGTCTGAATACGTTGTCTCACAGTTTCTTTGGGGCGTTTTTCACGATGTCCGCATCGTCTACACCCATATGTTTAGCACGATCAAGATGCAGCCGATGGAAAAGCGCGTCCTCCCGCTCAACGCCGAAACGCTGCGCCAAGACTACATCACCGAAGCAATGGCTGCCGTCAAAGCCGGAGTCATCGCCCACGACGACATCAAAGAACTGGAAAACCTCCACTTCGACTACATCCCCTCCCGCCACGCCGTATTCGATCTTCTCGCGCCGCACTTCATTTTGGGTGTCGTCTTTGGCTGTCTCATCGAATCCTACGCTTGCGAACAAAGTACCCGCATGAGCGCGATGGACGAAGCCAGCCGCAACGGCGGCGATATGTATGAACGGCAACTCCGCGCCTACAACCGCGCCCGCCAGCAAATCATCACCCAAGAGATGACCGAAATCGTCTCAGGCTCCGCCGCCATCAACGAGTAGCGGTCTGCCGGCCCCGCCGGGGCTTTTCTCAGGCACGGCGCGATGAGCAAGCATAACGGTTCCCCATTCTGGTGTCTAAGAAAATATAGAGGGGGAAGTCGCGGCAACTTGCTGGCCCTTCACTCCTGCCCGCTCTCCGGTCGATATGGACGCACCTACGGCTACGCCTAAGGCGCGTCCACACCTCCCTCCGGCTAGCTCAAACCCTGCAAACCTAATGGTTTGCAGGGTTTGAGCCGTCTTCCGCTACCACCTCTGCGACTACCGTTTATACACATTTTTTGCGATACGCCAGCCCTGAAATATATCGTGGAAGCGGGTCAAACCTTCGTGAAGGGTAATCACTCCCGGCGGACGCTGGCTTGCGTATCCTTTCCAGCCCCCAAACCGCCCTGTCATCCAGTTTGCCCACGCAAGGTTCTTTTGGGGCCAGGGGTTTTTCTGCTTTTCTGTCTTTTCCTCAAACTTCAGCAGTAAATCCTCCAAGCACTTCACTTGCTCCTCTGAAAATACCAGAGACGTCTCTTGTTCCTTCTCCCCGTGACGCGCCTGCCTCAATTGCAGTATTTGTACCGCTCCCATGAACGCCGTCACGAACAGCTTCCTCAGTGCTTTCCCGATCTCCAGTTCGCTCTCTTCATAGTGGACCTTACCCCAACTGGCAGGCACAAAGATAAGCGGGAATTATAACAGGTGAGGAGAAGAAGATGGGAAAGCAAGACAAAGCACGGCGGGTGTACACCACGGAATTTAAAGCCGAGGCGGCAGCCCCGTCCGGGAAACACGGGAAACCGGCGCGTCAAATCGCGCTGGATTTGGGCATCAACGAGAACCGGCTGTACCGGTGGATACAGCGGGCGCGGGAAGCTGAGGGGGG
>JAIRNN010000100.1 GCA_031257995.1 Spirochaetaceae bacterium
GCGAAATTGCACGCTGAAACCTCCGCTTATTTGGTTTTGAATGCCGTTATTATAAGCAAAACCAGCGTGCTTATTCAATTTTCTCTAAAATCTATACCCACACATTGTGATGAAGAGCCAACAAAATTGTATATTGTCGGTTTTGTAGGATAATATTTAGAGAAAAATTGTTATAGGTTATTGTGAAAATTGAAAATAATAAATACAAAATTGGCAGGATACGGGTACACCTCACATAACAGGCCCGCTTACGCTTCACCGTCAGTAGGCGGCTCGGCTTCCACAACGGCTAGGTCATTCCGCTACGCTCCATTTCCACACCAGCCTCCACCCGGATTTTTGCCAGCCCTGGTTTTTGCTTCGCAAAGCCCTTATCCGGGTTGTAAAAACGTCGCCAACAGCCGGAATGTTGTGTGAAATCGGGCAAAAATTTTCTGTAAAACGATTGACAAAAGCATCGTTAATATATGAAGCTGTTTCAAAACTTGAGGTTTTGAAACAGCCTCATTTATCTGCGGCGGAGCGTTTTATGAGCCCCACACTATGTCTGCGATTGGAAAGGCCTTGCGCTTCTTCCGTGATTTGACGTATAGTTTTTGGGGAACAGGATCATTGGGGATGAGGCGTTGGTGAATCGTATGAACAATAGTCAGACAGCGTGGGTGATAGACTGCACGGATGAGGGGGTTGTTCTCCGGACGGCAAATCATAAAGCCGCCGAAGAAGATTTGGATTACCGAAAATACTCCGGGGTGCTGCGTACGGTTGTGCGGGAATTTATGACGCTGTATCAGACGCGGCGAAAGAACGTCTTGTTTTCGGCGAGGCAGGGACTGGGGATTATGGATCCGCCGTCCGCACTGGTGCGGCTTGCTGCCGAGGCGTACGCGCTCTATGACGCGGATGGGAACGTGGTGCGGCAGAAAGAAGGCGTGTACCGATGCGCTCTGACGATCAATGATACGGGCGGTGCCGGGCATCTTGTCGAGACAGGGCGGCTTGTCGATGTGCGGCAGCGTGCTGATGCCCGGAATCTTGCCGCAAAATATTGTCTTGTCAACGATGAAAACGCGGTGGAGACGGAGAACTTTTTCTTGCTTTCGCCGTCCCTAGCGTTAAGCGGCGGGTTTCTCTATGAGACCGAATATATGGGTTCGGACGCGCTTCGGTTTCAATTCAACGGGACAACGGTGGTGAAAAAGGCCGACTTGCCGGTGTTTCTGTCGTTAACCCTGTCGAAAATCCCCAATCTGGCCGTTTTGTACGAAGACTGGACGTTGGAGAAAGCTCATGCGGTCAGGGCGCTTCCCGCGCTGGTGTTCATGGAGATTGACAAGTACAACTATTTGCACATTCGTCCGCTGAATTACTTGCGGGCTTTTCCACCTGAGTTTCTGGAAAACGAGTGTGTCGTGACGGCGGTGGAACTATGCGCGGAGGAGAAGGTTATCCGCGTGTCCGAGATTGTTTTTGCCGATTCGCCTTCGGATATGTTTCGCGAGATGCTGTACAAGGGCAGGTCAAAGGAAACGAAAACCAAGATTTACGAGGAAAAGGGGCGTTTTATTCTGGAACCCGCATTTGCGGCGCATTTTATCGGCGACAAGATACTGGACCTTTCCGAACGTTTTATCCTGCTGGAGACGCAGGTTTTGGCTTCGTACAAGATACGGACGGGGAAGCCAAGAGTCCGGATTTCCGCCGGGCTGGGGACTGATTTTCTCGTGGGCAAGGCGGATGTCGAATTCGCGGGTTCGCGCTTTTCGTTTGCGTCTTTTATGGACGAATACAAGAGGTCGGCTTGCGTTACGCTTGTTGACGGATCGAAGGGGATTCCCGACAAGAAGACGATGGACCGGCTTGAACGGCTCATCTCCCGGCTCAAGGGCGAGGAGGTGCAAGTTTCGCGGTTTGATCTGGCGTTTCTGGAACAGGATGAGGCGGTACTCGTGGAGGGCGCGGCGTGGGCTGAGGCGAGAAAGTTTTTTGTCAACTATCATTCGATTTCTGGGATGAAGCCTGATTTGACCATCGCGAACGGCAAGCTTCGCCCGTATCAGGAAGAAGGCGTGAGATGGTTAAGTTATCTGGGACAGTATGACATGGGCGGGTGTCTCGCGGACGAGATGGGGCTGGGCAAGACCGTGCAGATCATCTCGCTTTTGAAAAACGTCTTTCAGCAGGTGTCCGACGGAAAAGTGCTGATTCTCTGTACGAAATCGCTTGTCTACAACTGGGCCGCCGAACTGGAGAGGTTTGCTCCGGAACTGCCGTATGTCGTGCATTATGGGCAAAACCGCGACACAGTACATCTGAAACAAGACGGGTTTTCTATTGTCATCACCTCGTATATCACGGTGCAAAGGGATTTTGACGCGCTTGCCGAGGTCGAGTTTCTCTATCTCATATTGGACGAGGCTCAGGCGATTAAAAACATTTCCACACGGACGACGATGAGCGTGGTGCGTCTGAAAGCGCGGCACAGGATCGCCATAAGCGGTACGCCCATAGAAAACAATCTTCTGGACTTGTACAGCCTCTTTCGGTTCCTCCTTCCCGGCTTTTTTGGTTCACGGGAGCACTTTCTCAATAAATATTTAACGCCGATTCAGGTCAACGGTGACGAGGATGCCCGTCTGGATTTGAAACGGCGGATAGAGCCCTTTGTGCTGCGCCGTCTGAAACGCGCCGTGCTGAAAGACCTGCCGCCTAAGAGTGAGGAGACCGTATATATCGACTTGGACGAAGAACATCTCCGGTATTACCATCAAAAGAGAATAGAACTCAAAGAAATGTTTTTTAAACTATTGAAAGAACAGGAGTTTAAAAAGTCTTCTTTGATTATTTTCAAGGCGCTGACTGCCCTGCGGCAAATCGCGACGGTGCCCGAATCCTCAGGGGTCATCGAAAAGATGTCGGCGAAACGGCAGTATTTACAGGAAAAGGTCGTGGAACTTTGCGAAAACGGCCACAAATGCATCATATTCACGAACTTTCTCGCCAGCGTGCGGTTCATCTCCGCCGACCTTGCCGTACACGAGATCGGCAACGTGACGATGACCGGAGATACGTCCGACCGACAGACCCTTGTCCGCCGTTTTCAGACCGACAGCGCGGTGAAAGCTTTCGTGATGACGCTGAAAACAGGCGGCGCGGGCCTCAATCTGACGGCAGCGGACTATATTTTTATCATGGATCCGTGGTGGAACGCCGCTGCCGAATCGCAAGCCATTGACCGGGCGCACCGCATCGGGCAGACTAACCCCGTGTTCTGCTATAAGCTCATTGCGCGGGACACCATCGAGGAACGCATGTTACAGTTGCAGGTACGCAAGCAAGTGCTTGTCGCCTCGATTCTGTCGGACGATGCCGGATCGTTGCGGAAGTTTAAAGCGGAAGACATTAATTTTCTCCTCGGAGGTGATGATGTTTAACGAACGGCAAGACGAACATAGAGCGCGGTTAAAATATCTCCTTACCCGTATGAATATTACCCGCATCAAGGTCCTCTACCGTCTGTTCTATCCTGAGGGCGATTGCAGCCGGAGCCGCGAGGAACTGGCCGCCATCGTCCTCAAGTCGCTGTGCTTCGAGAATCAGGCCGCCTTCAATGAGTGGTTTGCCACGTTGACCGAACTGGAGCGGGCCATTATCCACAAACTCACCTTTTACAAAGCCTTCCCCGCCCCCTTGCTGGAACAGGAGACGAAAAAGCGGATCATTGTCATAGAAAAAGAGCAGTACCGCATGTATGCCAAACTTGATCCTGAGATAGACTTGAAGTTTTTGGCTATCCTCGTAGCCCACGATGTTTTTATCATCGAGATGCCCGAAATCATGCAGGTCGCGTTTAAGCCGTTTTTAGAGCCGCTTGAATACCACGATGCCAACGGCAGCATTCCGGATGGGGAAACGCTTGTCTTTGATAATGCGGACAACTTTTCCGGGCTGTTTTGGCTACTCTATGAAACCTTGACCAGCAAAAATGTCTTGCAGGCCGGACCAGCCCAGAACCCCTTTCGGTTTACCAGGAAGACGATCCAGGCCCTCTACCGCGAATCCGGCTTTCCCCCTTTTCCCGAAAGTGATTTTCCCCTGCCGGACAGCCTCGCCCTAGCTACCACGTTTATCCTCTGCCAGGACGACCCGCGGTCAACATGGAAGGGTGTCGACCGGCTACACTATATGATCCAGCGGTTCTTCCATCCGTTTCACCCCGAAAGAAAAAGTTATTACTACTATGCGGGAAGCTATGTTGAGGGCCTTTTAGTCGGCTCATACCTGAAAAAGCGGACTTACCCCAATTTTGAAATCACGCTGGAGCAGCCCATCTTGCGGCGAATCTTCTTTGACTTTCTCTCGTCAATCGCGGACCGGGCAACCCCCGTCCCGATGAACGAGGCGTTTTCTTCTATCCTTAACCAAGGCGTGTTTCTCTTTTCCGAAGTCAGTATGAGCAGCTATTTCCGCCTCAAAGCCTCCTCGTTCACGACGGATGGTGTTACCTACCGTTCTGAGGACAACGAATTGATCCCTGATTCCGTCTTGGCACTCGATCTGGTAACCAAACCCTTATTCCGGGCCTACTGTTTCGTTTTTGCCGCACTGGGCTGTCTGGAACTCACCGTAACCGAACCCCCGCTTAACGTGACGCTGAACGGCGAGGATATCCCCGTCTCCCCCTACGACTGCCTCTGCGCCGTCCGCCTCACCGAATTCGGCAAGTGGTGTCTCGGCTTTACCAACAAAAGACCGGACGAGGAGGCGCAAAACTTTGAGATCATCGCCGATCCGTCGTTGTTCTATGTAACACTGCGCGGCGAATCAATCGAACGGCGCATATTTCTCGACAAGATCGGCACGAAAATTGGGGACGAACGCTGGACGGTAAACGCCGCCTCCTTCCTCAACGGCTGCGCGAACAAAGCCGAAATCAACAAGCGTGTACATAAGTTTCACACCTTGGTCGATGAGAACCCCGCCGAACACTGGGGAACCTTCTTCTACCAACTCAGGAAAAACGCCGGAATCCTCGAAGAAAAAACCGGGGATTTCCTCGTCTATCATTTTCTCCCGGACAAGGGAACCCGCGCCGCGCTCCTCGGCGACGAAGAATTCCGCCGGGTTGCCCGCTTTGCCGAGGACAACCTCCTCCTTGTCGCGAAGACCGACCGCCAGAAATTCCTCTCCGTGCTAGCCGACCGAGGAATAAGCGTCTTCGCAACTCCGCATCGCAAGGATGGTTCGTCCAATTAAATCGTCCAACTCCCAGCCCAGCATCGCCGCGCCCTTCTGAATCACCTCGCGGGAACACCCGGCGGCAAAGTTCAGCGTCTTGAACTTCTTCTTCACGCTCTTGGTTTCCAAGTCCTGAACACTCTTTGAAGGCCGCACAATCGCGCACGCCCAGATGAGTCCGGTGAGCTCGTCCACCGCGTACAGCACCTTCTCCATCTCGTGTTCCGGCTTCACGTCCACCGTCAGCCCGTACCCGTGGCTCGCCACCGCGTGGATCAGCGCCTCGCTCTCTCCGGCTTCCCGCAAAAGCTCCGCCGCCTTCGTGCAGTGTTCGCCCGGCCACCTCCCGAAATCAATGTCGTGCAGCAGCCCCGCCTTCGCCCAAAAATCCGCCTTGTCCGCATACCCCAGCTCGCCCGCAAAATACCGCATCACTCCCTCCACCGTCAGCGCATGCTGAATATGGAACGGATCATCGTTATACTTCCTGAACAGTGCCAGTGCCTCCTCACGGGTCAAATCGTCCTTCATATCATCGCTCCTTGCCCTTATTATAGCATACGAGTAGTTACCAGTGAATATAAAGAGGGGGAAGTCTCCCCCTTCGCTCCAGCCCGCCGCCCGCAAGCGGGCTTAGGGGCTTACGCTATCCCCCTCAGCGGGGGACACCCCCGCAACGCCCCCGGCATTAATCACGATTAACCACAGATGGCACAGATGAGACGGATGTACGCAGATTTATATCCGGTAGCTGGACACTCCCGCCAATCTCGCTATTCCGCCAACTTCCAAGAAATTTAATCACAAAGGCGCAGAAGGTTTTCACTGACAGACGCGCGTACCACCGACAGCCTGTCTGCTCTGTCAGCTTTTAAATTCCACCGCAAGTCCGCCAATCTCTCAACAACCGCGAACCCTCCTTATTCGCCTTCGCGGTTAATTTTATCCGTTCTGTAATATGAAAAAATCTGTGTAATCTGTATCGCCGTATATGACGCAATCAGTGGACCGCTTCATCTGTGCCGCCATGCATAGCAGGGCGAGCGCATATAAATTATGCCGGAGGCGCCTTAGACAGAGTTTCAGAAGCAAAAGAGGAGTGAAACGGCAGCCGCTTGAAATAATCATCAGGCCACGCCATCTGTTTCGCCCGGCTCTTTACACTGTCCTTCGATTCCTTGTCAGCGCGCGCCACCGTCAGGGCTGTCTTGCGGAAACACGCCCAG
>JAIRNN010000286.1 GCA_031257995.1 Spirochaetaceae bacterium
GGGGAAGGGGAAAACAATTTCAAGGTAGAAGGGGACGAGTTTCAGTCGTAATCGTTAGAGTTCGCTTTCAGCGAATGGACATTTCAGGCGGCTTTAGCCGCAACATTTCGCGGCTTTAATCCGCCACTATCAATCTACCGGCTTTAGCCAGTAGTGGTTGAAATTGCGGATTGTTTTCACGGACGGCGGAATGGTGTATACTCAGGGGTATGACTAATCTGCTGAGAACGTATACCTGTGGGGCGTTGCGGGGCATTGATGTGGGCAAGGCCGTGGTGTTGAACGGCTGGGTGAACAAGGTCCGCAATCACGGCGGGATTTCTTTTATTGACGTGCGTGACCGCTATGGAATAACGCAGGTTTTCGCGGGGGACGAGGATGCCGCGCTGAAAGAGACGGCGGCGGCACTCAAAAATGAGTTCTGTGTCGTGGTTGAGGGGGAGGTTCGCGCCCGACCGCCCGCGATGGTGAACAACGATATGCCGACCGGGGCGGTTGAGGTTGTGGCGAAGAGGCTGGTGATTCTTTCGCGGTCCGAGACACCGCCGTTTCAGATTGACGAGGCGGGGAACGTGCGCGAAGAGTTGCGGCTCAAGTACCGGTATCTCGATCTGCGTTCGCAGGCGATGCAGAGGCGGATTAAGCTGCGTAACGATGTTACGTTTGCGGCGCGGGCGTTTCTGGAGGCCGAGGGCTTTCTCGAAATCGAGACGCCGACCTTTATCAAGAGTACGCCGGAAGGGGCGCGGGATTACCTTGTCCCGTCCCGGCTCTATCCGGGGCAGTTCTACGCGTTGCCCCAGTCGCCGCAACTGTACAAGCAGATTCTGATGGTGGCGGGGTTTGACAAGTATTTCCAGATCGCCCGCTGTTACCGTGACGAGGACGCTCGCGGCGACCGGCAGCCTGAGTTTACTCAGATCGACATCGAGATGTCTTTCGTTGGCCGCGAGCAGGTCTTGTCGCTGACCGAGCGGCTCATGGGGCATATCTTTGAGCGGGCGTTGGGGGTCACGCTTCCGACTCAGTTTACGCGCCTTACCTATGAGGAGGCGCTTGAGACCTACGGTACCGACAAGCCCGATCTGCGCTTCGGGATGACGCTCCGGGATTTCGCCCCGTTTGTGCGGAAGGCCGAGTTTCGGGCGTTCAAGGAGGCACTCGATGCGGGCGGCGCGGTGAAGGCGCTTGTCGTGAAGAAAGACGTGATGAACGCGCCGAACGGCGGAAAAGAGTATTCCCGCAAGCAGATCGAGGAACTGGAAGCGCAGGCGAAGATCTACAAAGCCGCCGGGATGGCGTGGATGAAGGTAAATGCGGCGGGCATCTTGGAGGGCGGGGTCTCAAAGTTTTTCGTGGAACAACAGACGGCCATCTGCGCGGCACTTGATGCGGGGCCGGGCGATCTTGTTTTGATCGTCGGCGGCGCGAAACGAAAGGTCGTGAACACGGCTCTGGGTGCGGTACGTACCAAGCTGGGCCATGACTTACGGCTCTGCGACTCGGCGCAGTTCGCGTTCGTTTGGATCATCGACTTCCCGCTCTTCGAGTTTAATGAGGAGGAGGGCCGCTGGGAGGCCGCCCATCACATGTTCAGCCGCCCGCAGGAAGAGTTTATTGCCAGCCTCGAAAAAGACCCTGGCGCGGTGAAGGGCGACCTCTACGACCTCGTGCTCAACGGTTGCGAGCTGGCTTCTGGCTCGATCCGTATCCACGAAAGCGACTTGCAAAAACGCATATTCTCGATTGTCGGCTTCGACCCTGAAAACGCAGAGAAACGGTTCGGCTTTTTGACTGAGGCGTTCAAATACGGCGCGCCTCCCCACGGCGGCATCGCGCCGGGTCTCGACCGGCTTGTCATGCTGATGGCGGGCGAAACTTCGATCAAAGAGGTCATCGCGTTTCCGAAAAACTCTTTCGCGCAAAGCCCGATGGACGAATGTCCCGGCGAAGTGGACGCGAAACAGCTTCGCGAACTGCACTTGGCAATAACCGGAAATCCCACTGGTTCCAAATAACGTTGTTGAAAATATAACTATTCAGGTGAGGGACGCAACCCCACGGTTGTGAGGGACGCAACCCCACGGTTGCGCGGCGGTATGCGGCAGCGGGTCGTGATCGCCATGGCCCTGCTGTCCTCCCCGGATCTCCTCATCGCCGACGAACCGACCACCGCCCTGGACGTTACCATCCAAGCCCAGATTCTGGAATTGATGCGGGACATCAAGCGGGACATGAATGCCGCCATATTACTCATCACCCACGATATGGGAATTGTCGCGGAAATGGCCGATGCGGTTATGGTGATGTATGCGGGAAAAATCATGGAATATGCTCCGGTACGGGAACTGTTCCGGCATCCCCTCCACCCCTACACCGAAGGCCTCCTGAAATCCATCCCCCGTCCGGACCGGGATACGGAAACATTGCATACCATCGAAGGAACCGTCCCGTCCCTCGCGGACCTGCCCCTAGGCTGCCGTTTTGCTCCTCGTTGCGCCCTTTGTACCGGCCGCTGCCGCCGGGAGGAACCTCCTGTTTTTATCCGGGAAAACCGCCGCGTAAGCTGCCGGCACCGCGCAGGCTAATCCCTTTTCAGCCCAGTATGTCTTTCAAAGTCCGAATGGCGTTTTTCCACGCTATCTTTTCAATTGCCTCGTCGCTGATACCGTCCCGGCGGAACCGGTCGAAAAGCAGCGGCATCTTTTCTACCCTGCCGACTTCCAAGTTCCCTTGAATCCCGTCGAAATCACTTCCTGGGGCGGCGCATTCGCTGCCCCGTGTTAAAACACCGGACATGATAGAAACGGCGGCATTAGGTTTGTTTTTACATTCGTTTTATAATAGACTTGTTCAACAACCCGGCTGGTTGTTTCACTAGTTTTGCGGTTTTCAGGCGAAGCCTTACAAAACCGCATCTTTTAGCGGAAGTTGTTTAGAAACTTGAGGTCTCTAAACAACTTTATTATGGCTTAAAGCTATGTCCATCCTTTTTAACAGTCGTTTTATACGAACATATTCCACACAACTTGTCAACGCACAATCTTTGGAAAATTCAGCAATTTCGATTTCAAGGGGAAGTCGCTGCAATTTCATTGCCGACCACTGTCAACAAGTTAAGCAACAAGGACAGCGTAGTCTGTTATGCCAACGTAACCAACCCGATACGGCATACAACTCTAAAGACTACAGGGATTGGCGACGGCAGATGACCCGCCCCGATGATGTTTTACAAGGAGAAGCGCGATATTCCGTAACGTCTCACGGCAAGTGGTTTCATGCAGTACAGGAAATATGCTATACTACGGGAAGCGCCGGGGAGACCCGGTCGGTACCGCATCGTATATGGAAACTGCTCCGGGTTGCCGTTATGGCGCCGCTTTTATTGGTTCTTTGGCTCCGCCGCCTGCCTTGTCGAGGGCGCTGTGCGGAAAGGCGGATCTCGTCGTTGCCGCAGATTCGGGGCTCGTAACGGCAGAAGAAGCCGGGGTCAGGCCGGATTGGGTTGTCGGGGATATGGACTCGCTCACCGATCTGTCGCGCCTTGATCATTACCCGCCCGAACGGGTTCGCCGATTTCCCCATGACAAAGATTTTCTCGACACCGAGATTGCGCTTAATCTGCTTTGGGATGAAAGCTGTACGGACATCGTTCTCATTGGCGGCGGCGGCGGACGGCTTGACCATTTGCTTGCTCTGCGCGCGTTGTTCGACCGGCCCCGTTGCCCCCGCCGCTGGGTGACGGACACCGAAGATATTCAAGTCGTGGATGAAGGCGAGAGATTTAAGCTTTTTGTTCCTGTTAATACGCGGGTTTCGGTATTGCCGATGGCGCGCGGACCTTGGAAAGCCTCAAGCGACGGCTTGAAATGGCCGCTTGACCGCATACGGATAGATCCCGGCTGGGTTGGCGTGAGTAACGTCGCCTGCGCGGAACGGGTCTTGTTCAGGGCCGATCGCGGCCGGTTTCTGGTTTTGCACCCAATACAAAAAAAATCACGGTTAGCCACAGATGAGACAGATGTTTCCTGATTTTTTACCCCATATCTCTCTTAATCTGCACAAATCCGTATTAATCCGCTTTCATTTTCCGGTCAAAGGCGAAATATGTTGACTATATAGTTGTTCTACTAAACTATTCAGCCGCCTTTGTTACCGGGGGCGGGGTGTCTATGACACCTTCGGGGGCGGGAACCCTACAGCCCTCAACATCCTGTTTCGGACTTCCGGGCCGGAGCGCACTCTATTTTGCGTCCGTCCGTGGACGCGGGCGCGCCCACCAAGCTATGCAACGCATAGCCACCATACACCGTATGATTTTGTCCCCGCAGAGGGGATAGCGGAGGGCGGCTCAAATTTTGAGCTTTGACCGTAGCGAGGGGTCGGCAACGAAGCAGCTATGGCAACATCGTTGCCCTATGGCAACATCGTTGCCACGACTTCCCCCTTTTTATCTCTTTCGTCATCCGGTTTCACTCATCGGGTGGCTTTTTGGAGAGATTTCTGGTATAGTGAGGGGCGTTTTGAGGCGGGCGAGGAATGAACAAGAGTGAACTGCTTGAAAAGATTGCGGTTTTTCCGATAATAGCGCGGGGGCTGGCAGAGGACCTGCGGTCGGGGGCGTACCGTTCGGTTTTTCGGGGGAACGGGATCGAGTTTGACGAGGTGCGCGATTACCGGCCCGGCGACGATGTGCGCGCGATTGACCGCAATGTCAGCGCCCGGTTTGGGCGGCCTTATGTGAAGATTTACCGGGAGGAACGGGAGTTTTCGCTGTGCGTGGCGCTTGACCAGTCGTTGTCGATGCTGGAGCGCGGGGTTTCGGAGCGCAGCCGGTATGAGCAGGCGCTTTTGGCAACCTGCCTCTTGGGATTTTCGGCGGAAAAGGCGGGGCAGCGGTTCGGGGCGGTGTTCTTTGGCAGCGAGGTGCGGCAGGTGTGGCCGTGCAAACAGGGGATGGGGCATCTTTTGGCGCTGGTTTCCTCGGCATTGGAGGTAAGCGGGGACCCGGCGGGGCAGCCTCGCGGGACGGCGTTGGCCGGGGCGATGCGGCAGGGGGCCGCGCTCTGTAAACGCCGCAGTCTTATCGTGGTGATTTCCGATTTTCTTGCGGAGGCGTGGGAGGCCGAGCTTCCCCGGTTGTGCCGGGCGCACGACTGTGTTTGTGTGAGAATCGCGCTTCCCGCCGAGCGTGATTTTCCCGTCATTGGACGGATGGGGTTTACGGCGGCCGCAATAACGGGGATAACGGTGATCGAGGATATTGAAAGCGGCCGGACGATCCGTGCCGCGCCTTCCCTTGAGTTTGCCAATGTCTGGAAGAGCTTTTTTGAGAAACGGGCTGCTCAATGGGAGAACGTTTGTCTGCGGGCGGGCGCGGCGGCCCTGACGATTTCGGTGGATGACGAGGTTGACGTTGCGCTGTCGCGGTTTTTCGGCAGACGGAGGCATATATGAACGAGGACGGGACGGCAGGCGGCATCACGGCAGGCGGCGTTGTGTCTGAGGGCGCGTTTCTTATCCCGCAGACGGTTTTTGTCGGCGATGAAGGCCGTCTCGTCGTGCCGTATCTTGAGAACGCGCCGCTTGGCACGAATACCCATGTTGTGGTAACAAGCGGGCTTCCGTTTAACGACGACATCATTGTGAAACGTGTCGAAATTGACGTCGCGTCGCGGCAACTGCTGATTGACTTTGCGGCGTTTAGGCCGGGCGTGGTAGCCATTCCGCCGATTCCCGCTGCCGGACTGCCTCCGCTCACGGTGTCTATCGCGTCGATCTTGGAACGAGACGGCTATTCGACCACCTTGTCGCCGCCTGAAAAGCCGCTTGCCGCGCCGGGGACGTTCGCGCTGATCATCGGCGGGACGGCGGCCCTTATCGCGCTGGCCGCATTGGTTGGGCTTTCGGTTTCTTACGGGCCAAGACATTTTCAGCGGCTTTTTGAAAAGATGCGCCTTCGCTTCTTGCGTTACAAGGCAAAGCGGGCGATTTTCGCGGCAGAGAACGCGCTCGCTTCCGGCCGTGTCGGGACAAAAGAGGGGGCCGCCGCCGTGAGCGAGGCGTTCCGGTGGTTTTTGGGCGCGATCTACCGGAAGGACTACGCCTCGTATTCGGCAGAGGATTTTTTGGCGGACGGGATGTTCTCCGATGGGGCGGTGTACCATATCTTTGCCGACTGCGACCGGCTTAAGTTCTCCCCGGCGCGCATCGGGCAGGAAGCCGTAAACGCCGTGGCCGGGGAAACACTGTCTTATATAGAAAGGGTTGTCTATGAAAGGGTTGTCAAGGGTTCTGTCGATGAAAGCCCTGTCGCCGGCTCTGCCAAAGGGTTTGCCGCATGAGTATCCGTTTTGAACGGCCGCTTTTTCTGGTACTGGCGGGTCTCGCGCCCTTTGCCATCCTCCTCTTCCGCCGGTTCTTGAAGCCGGCGGTTACGGTGAAACTGTCGCTGGGGCCCCAGGGCGGGACGCTGTTCAAGCCTCCCCGCCGGGCGGCCCTGGGCGCGGCGCTGATATTTGCCTTCGAGCTTGCCACCGTGTCGCTTCTGTTGCTGGCGATTGCCAACCCGACGGAAGTAACGGCAACCCCGGTTTTCAAGGAACGCGGCGCGGACATCATGTTCGTACTGGACGTGAGTCCGAGCATGGCGGTACTGGATATAAACAGCACGGGAGGCATTACGAAAATCGGGGCAAGCGGCAATGGCGCGGAAAACGGGATGATCAACCGTTTTGAGGCGGCGCGTTTTCTGATTCTCTCGTTTGTCAACGACCATCCGTCCGCTGCCGTCGGACTTGTCGCGGTGGGGGAAGTTGCCGCATTGCTCGTGCCGCCCACCATCGACCACGAGCTCTTTCGCGACCGGCTGCAAACCCTGCGGATAGGCGAGCTTGGGGATGGGACGGCTCTGGGGATGGGACTCTCGCTTGCCGCATTCCATCTTTACGACTCGTCCGCGCCGCTTCACGCCTGTGTGCTGGTTACGGACGGGGAAAACAACGCCGGGGCCGTTCACCCGGAGACCGCCGCCGAAGCGCTTGCCGCATCGAATGTGGCGTTTTTCGTGATCGGAGTCGGATCGGGCGGGGAAACGATACTCGACTATGTTGACCCGGAAACCAATCGGCACCGGCGGGGCATCTACGATTCGCGCTACGACACGCAGAGCCTCATCGCCATTGCCGAGAAGGGCGGCGGCGTCTTCCTCCAGGCCCGAACCGGAGACGAGCTTGGCCGCGCTTTCTTCAAGGTCAGCGAGGGTTCGACGTTCCCCGTCCGCGCCGAGACGCTTCTCGTTACGGAGTCCCGTGCGGGCCCGTTTATCATAGCCGCGCTGTTGATCATCACCCTCTCGTTTCTGCCGAGCCTCTTGGTGTTAAGGGTGTAGGGGGTATCGAATGTATCGAGTATATCGAATAGGTCGAGTTGAGCCGCGATGAATGTTGCCCATCCCGTCCTGCTCTACGCCCTGTTCGCGCTGCCGCTCTTCGCGCTGGGATTTTTTGTCCAGTATCGGCGTTTGTTCCCATTGTTGCGGAAGATGTCGCTGCAAAAGGACTCCTTTCTCAAAGCGCGGTATGGTTATTCCGGTGTTTTCGGACTGCTCACACTTGCCGCGCTTATTATCGCCGCCGCCGGGCCTTCCCTCACGGTGAAACACCGGGAGGAACAAACCGGCGGCCGGGACATCGTGTTCGCGTTTGACGTATCGCGCAGCATGGATGTCCGCGATGTCGCGTATAACGGGGATACGATCTCGCGGCTTGAGGGGGCAAAGGTCATCGCTCGCGGCTTGCTCAACGCTCTGCACGGACAAGGGACAGACTACCGTTATGCGGCGGCCGTGGGCAAAGGGGAGGGCGTACTTGCCGTTCCGCTGACCTATGGGGCCGAGACGGCGCTAACGATGATCGATTCCCTCTCCAGTTCGACAATCAGCGCTCCGGGCACCAATGTGGAAAAGCTCATTTCGGCCGCGACAGGGGCCTTTCCCCCCGCTCTTTCGGCGCGTTATCCCGCAGAGAAGGCCGTCATCGTGTTCACCGACGGCGAGGCGCTTTCCGGGCTGTTCGAGGATGCCGTGGAGAAGGCCCATGGAGAACAGATAACGGTGAACGCGGTGTGTGTCGGGAGTGAAAAGGGCGGTCCCGTCCCGGCCGGCGTTTCGGAAAAGGGGATAACGCTTTTTTTGCAGGACAAGGACGGGAAAAACATCGTGAGCCGGGCCGAACCGGGCGCGTTGCGGGAAGCGGTGGAAAATGCGGACGGCCTTTTTTTCGGTGTTGGCGGGACGGGCGATACCGGCAACATCGATGCCGTACTTGCGGCTTTATGCGGGGTGTTCTCGCCGCGAAAAGGAAACGAGGGCGGCGTGGAAGGCGAAAACGGAGGCGAAACGGAAATACGGGAGACAGAGAAGAAGCAGGACGCGGCCTTCATCTTCGCGGCACTGGCGCTGGTGTTCTTTGCCCTGCACAAGGGCGCGTTTTATACCCTTGTGCCGAAGTCCGCGCCAAACCCCGCGCCGGAAAGCGGCTCTCGGAAGAGGCGCATCCTGTTGTCCGCCGTGCCGCTGTTATTCTTTTCCTGCACCCCGGCCGACCCGACCGCACCGCTTTCTCCACTTGCCTCTATCGAGGCGAAATTCCGCTTGCTTGAAGGGAACTTTTTTGTAGCCCGCGCCATGCTGGGGGAGGCCGAGACGAGTTATACCCGGTCGCGTTCTCTTGCCGCCCCCGGCGACGTTCCCTACGCGCTGTACGCGCTGGGCCTGGCTCGGCTGCTGGACGAGGAGGAGGCAGTCTCGGAAGAGGTCGCGGCGGCCGCGCTTTTCGATCAGGCCCACGCCTTGATCGTGACGGACAATGCGGCGGGAACGGATAAGAACTTCCGGCACGGACACGGCGATCGGCATCGCGAACTTGCCTACCGGATCCATTACAATGCGGGAATTGCCCATTATCGTGCGGGGAACGCGGAGGAAGCGGCGCGGGAGTTTCGCCAGGCCCTCCTTGTCGATCCGGGGCGCATCGAGGCGAAGCGGAATCTTGAGATCAGCCTCGTCCTGCTGGAGAGCAAGAACGCGGTGGAGACGAGTGAGATAAAAAGCGCCCACCCGGCGCGGGAAGGGCCGAGCCGGGGAAACCCGGTGCTTTTTGATTTTATACGGGAAAAGGAGACCGGCAGATGGAAAAGTTATGTCTGGCAAGGCGGCGAAGGCGATTCTTCCGGGGACTATTAGCGGCGTTTTTCATTATGGCCGCCGGAACGGGCTTTCCCATCACCGGGCCGGACGATCCGCTGAAAGTGTTGTGCGAGGTGGAAGAGGAAAACTTGGAAGTGGGCCGGGCGTTTTCCCTCGCGCTGGTGGTCAACCACGGCGATCCGCTCGAAGTGACCATCGTTCCGCCGGATTTCAGGGACAAATTCCACCTTGAACGCCAAAGGACTTCCCTACGTCTTGTCCGCGACGCTTCGCATATACCCGAACGCTGGTCGGTGATTGAGTTGACGCTGGTGCCGCTGGAGGAGGGGACACAGCGGATTTCCCCGTTTGCCGTCCGTGTCCGCGAACAGACCGTGTGGACCGCAGGTCTCCTCCTTACCATCGCGCCCGCCCGTGCCGCCGCCGCGCAGCCCGTTTTCCGCTGGGAGACCCCGTTTCCCGCGCTCAAGGTGGGCGAGTGGTCGGTGTTTCGCCTCCTCGTGACGAACGCAAGCAACGTGCCTCAAAACACGCTGCGCCGTCTCCGTTTTGCGCCGCCGCCGGAAGCCGTTGTGGAAGTGTTGGATCCGGGCGAGGGCCTTTCCCCTGCCGTGATCGAACTGCGCGTCCTTCCCATGAGGACGGGCACATTCATCCTGAAGGCAATCGACTTTGATGCCGAGAGTCCCGAAGGCGGCATCATGCGTCTGCGTATCCCCGAACTGCGCGCGGCAATACAATAGCCGCTGTAGCCATCTGCCGTTTTTGGCGGGCGGCGACTCTTATTTGCCGGATATGCCTCATCCATACATTCATCGGGAAATGCTGATTAACTTGACGCCAATCCGCGTTTCCCTATGCATTACCAGTCGGATACAGGTTATCCCTTTTACAAAATAGCATAAAGTATCTGCGGACCTCTTATTATAATCTGCGTTCATCTGTGTCTGTCCGCGTTCATCCTTATCCTGCATGTAGTTGGGGTCAACTTCGCGTTCATCACGTTAAACACGTCTTCAGTACCCGAAAAAATGTCTCTCGTTTCGCTCATACATTACTCCTTCTGTTAATGTCAATATAATTTACTCGTAAGGGGTGGATACGAGATAAAAGAGAGAAAGATGAGGGATATAGAGATGAGAGGCGGACGTTCTTGCCTAAAAAGGAGATGCCGTGCTGTCTGAATGGGAAATACTGATAATAGAAGAGCCCGTTTTCAGCGGGGGGCTTGTTACGCTTTTCGTGAAATACTATAAGAACGGGGGTACATGAGTTAGCCGCGAAGGGCGTATGCTGTCTTTTCCGTCCTTGTCAGGAGCATAGAAACCATTATAACGAGTGTGCGGGAAATGTCAAGGGGACTAAATCACATTTAACCGCAGATGAACACGGATGAAGAGAGGCCCGTGGTGAATGTGATTAAATGTGCGTTTGTGATATACTCTCTATGCGGGATTGTGGGGGTGTCTTCGCTAGGGTGGCGTGTTTGGCGGTATGGCCTGCTTTGAACGAAGGGGTTCTTAGGGGCGGAGCCCCTAAGAGAGGGGGATAGCGGAGGACCAAACGGAGGGAGGTGTGTCCGCACTGAAAGTGTGGATACATCGACCGGAGTGCGTGTCCGGAGCGAAGGGGGAGACGAGAACTGTTGCTTTTATCTACGGTGGAGTATTTTTGAGGCCCCACGCCGTGTCACAGAAACGGCAGAAACGCGCCTAGCACAACCGTTGTGCCGGTTTCGCGTGCGGTATTGGGTGTCCCCCTCCTAAACCTGCCCGGTTTTGAGGCCGATAATGGAGGAGAGGGATAGGTGGCCGATATTTATGTGCCCGGTGTTCGCAGCCGGTTTGACACAGACAAGATTATCGAAGGTCTCATGCAGGTCGAGCGGCTTCCACGAAATCGCGTCGAGGCGACTGTTACGTCGATGGAATCGCAGAAGACGTATTGGCAGGACTTGGGGCGGCGGATGTCGTCGATGCGTGAGAGTGCCCGCACTCTCTATTCTTTTCAAAATCCTTTTAACGAACGGCTTGCGGTTTCGGAGGATTCGTCCGTGCTTACCGCTCAGGCGAACCGCGAGGCATCCGAGACGGAGCATTTTTTTGCGGTGAAGCAGACCGCCGAGGCGGACCGGTTTCTGTCGTTGCCGCTGGATCCGTCCTACAAGATTCCGGCGGGAGAATATCGGTTTACTGCGGGGGATTCAGAGGTGGCGTTCACGTTTCGCGGGGGATCGGTTACTGAGTTTTCCGATATGCTGAATCGGCGCGGCTCCGGCAAAGTCCAGAGCCGCGTCGTCAATGTTGACAAAACATCAAAGGCGTTTTTCATCGAGTCCACCCAGACCGGGGCAAACGCGCGGCTGGGCTTCGGTGATGCCGCCCTGACGCTGGCGCTGGATTTGGGCATACTCGTAAAAGACGATGCCGCTACCACGGCTGCGCCCGCAACTACGACCGTCTCTGCCTCACAACTGGTCACGGCGAAACCGGATGCCCCGTCTGTTCAGCCGTCGCCCATTGCCGCCGCGCAGACCAAACCAGCACCGCAATCTCCGCCGCTGCCTGAACCGGTTACCATCTATATCAAGCCGGTGTCCTCTCGCGGCAATATCGGCGCGTCCGAATTGGCCCTCGAACAGTTGCAGGGCGGCGCAAGCACCGCCAGCCCGATGAGTACGCTCGACATTCCGCTCAACGACGGCATTCCGGTTACCCGGTCGATGATGCTGAAGTTCGAGACGGAGATCACCGCCCCGCTTACCGGCCGCCACGTGATGAACAGCCTGATGCTTGACGATGAGGAGACTGCCGCCCGTAACACCCAGAACCTGAATGTGCTCTCCCTCGTCTTTGACGACGGGACAAGCGCCGCTCTCCCCGCGATCTCAGGCGAAACGGGCTACCGCGCCCAGCAGTACGCGCTGGCCTCCATTGCCGGAGACAAGACGATCAGCTTTATTCGCATCGAAAACACCAACACCTCCCGCGAAGTAAGCCTGCGGAACATTCAGCTTTTCGACCCGACCCCGGTTGTTCCCGAAGCAGACCCGTCCGCCCCCGCCGAAGCCGCCCCGGCGGAAACGTTGGCAGAAGCAATTGATGAGACGGAAGAGACCGGAGACATTGAGATAGCAGCCGCTGATGACGGCATTGATGAAGTCGCGCCTCACGAGGCGGCGCCAAATCCCGGCTACCGCCCCCGGCAGCCGGTGTCCACGGCGAGGGATGCCGTTATCACGATGGACGGCATCGAAGTAACGCGGCCCGCGAACAACATCGACGACCTCCTTCCCGGCGTAACACTCACCGTCCGTGCGCCCTCGGAACGCCCGGTGCGCCTCGGCATCGAGCCCGACCGCGAATCGGTGAAAGACAGCCTCATCACACTCGTTGGCAACTACAACCGCCTCATGGCCGATCTCAACGTCGTGTCGCGAACCGACCCCATCGTCATCGACGAGCTCACCTACCTGACCGATACCGAGCGGGAAGACCTGCGCAAAAGACTCGGCGTGTTTTCAGGCGATTCAAGTCTCTCGCAGATGCGTACCGCCCTGCAAAACACCTTCACCTCGCCCTACCGCCTGAACGACGGCCGCTCAGTCCTCCTCTCGGAGTTCGGCATCGGCACCGATGTCCAGCGGCAAGGCGGCTACGACCGCTCAAAACTGCGCGGCTATATGCAAATCGACGAAAAAACCCTCGACACCGCGATCGCTGCCCGACTCCCCGACCTCCAAGCCCTCTTTGGCCTCGACACCGACGGTGACCTCATCATCGACTCCGGCCTGGCCTTCAACCTCGACCGCATCATCCGTCCCTACGTGGAAACCGGCGGCATCATCGCCCTCAAAACCAGCTCCCTCGACCGAAGCATCGGAGACGGCCGCCAGCGCATCGAAAGCATCGACCGCCAGCTCGCCACAAAAGAACAAACCCTCCGAACCCAGTACGGCCAGATGGAAAACGTCTACAACCAGATGGAACGCATGTCCAGTACCCTCGAAAACTTCGGCAACAGCAACCGATAACCCCTATGAGGAATTGAACATGGAAAGTGGATAATGAGTTGATTCTATCTGTGGCGCAACATTTTTGAGGCACACACCGTGTTGCGGAAATGCCAAAACACGCCTAACACAACGGCTGTGCTTGGCACCGCTAGGGTTGTGCCCGTTGCGCGTGGCATTGGGCATCTCCCTCTTTATATTTTCTTGGCAGAAACACTATGCCTTCATCTCCGGCGGATCACGTTACCCATCCGGTCATAACTATAGTCTTTATCAACTGAGGGAACATCGGTGAACATATCGATGATCCGGCCCGAAAAGATACCCGCCCGGTCTTCCCGGTAGAGGCCGGAATGTTTGTAGGTTTTTGCGATCTCATCGGCAAGCCGCGATGGTTCGATGCCGTAAAAGGGCGGATTTTTACTCAGATGATACAGCACAAAGGCGTAATCATTCCGCTCAACGGCATATTTTTTCTTGATGTTGTCGATGTCCCGCCTGATAGTCTTATCCGGCGTTTCGTTCAAAAAAGTTATGCGGAAATCAACACCGAACCGCCATCCGTCAACCCTAGGTAGATCTTCGTTTGTCCGCCACCGGTAAAGCGGAACCCAAGCCCGCCCGGCAACACCAAAAGAAAGTTCCGGCGAAATCTTAAAGTCCACTCCGGCTCCAACAAACGGAAAAAACCACCGGCCCTCGTTCCAAAAGTAGTCGGCGGTCAATTCGGTGTCGCTCGAAGCCTTGCCAAGGTCGCTTTCATTCAAATCCTCCGCAATCAGAATGATACGCAGGTCAAAGGCCATTCCCAGAAAATAGCGCACAAACACCATCGGGCCGATCCCCGTTTTTCCCTGAACCTGCAAGCCAAGTATCGGCCCAATCACAAAGCTCGACCTGTTTTCAATCGCCGCCGGGACCGGCCTTTGGAGAACCGCATTGTAGGCGTAGTGCGTCCAATAGAGATCAAGCGTTGTTTCCACAGAAAACACGGTGCCACCGGGAAACGCAAATGGGAACCCCAGCGCAACATGCGGCGAGGGCAACACCGGCATTGGATCGGATCTCAGCGCGTCAGATTCAAGGAAAAACAACACCGCCGTACCGAGCGAAAGCGAAAAATAGGAGAAAAATCCTTTAGGAACGGACTCAATGACCGATGTCTCGGGAACCGTTTCGGAAACATCCCCTTCGGTAACACCAATCTCCCCCTCCAGCTCCGGCGCGGACTCTTCAGGAGATGTGCCCAGAGATGTTTCACTGGATCCCGGTTCCGGCACGATTATTTCCCCTGCCGCCCCGCCGTCCGCCAGATCTTCCTGCGCGGCAAGCGGGGAACGAAACGTTGCCAGTAAAATAACCGTTGCCAGAAACCGGTAGCAGAACCTAGAGTCCGAGACCAAACGACACCTTCATGCCGTTCGACCGTAACGCGATCCAGTTCCCTTTAATCGGAAGCGAGCTTTTATCAATGTTGAACACATAGTAAACAGACTCAAGATCCTCTGTCGGGTCATAGACACGGACTTCTCCGGTATTGCCGTTTGCCACAATACGGAACGGAACATTCTCAGAAAGTACGCTCTCATCCAAAAACGCAAGATACTCGTTGAGATCCTGCGAATAGAGCAGCGTCATCTCCGAATGAGAATCACTGCGGTAAACCTGGGCAGAAAGTCCCGCCGGAATATCGGTGCTTACCGGGTGCTCGTCATAGTTGAGCCACAAAAGGTAGGATTTACCCGACCCCCACGACGGATAATTGAGCCGCGAATCCCCCAAGATGTGGATCCCAAACCCGCCGTGCCCGTCCTCCACGCCCCCTTCGTAGCGCGCGTTGAACTCGTAAAACACCTCGTTCTCTTGCGGAACGCTGAGGTTTACCTTGGCAAGCCGGGCACCCTCGTCACCCTGCACGAGTCTCGGCCCCAAAAACTGCCAGTTGCCCGCATCTCGCGCATACTCAATGGGCGGCACCTCACGCACCGTCACATTCTGCGCCGAAAGACCGGCTGCCACTACGAACACCATTCCCCAAAACAAAACCTTTTTCATAAACCCTCCAAATTTCTATATGGTGCTACTAGTATACCTCCATCTTTCAGAAAAAGCAATAGCCATTGAATCTGCTTTTTATCCCTTGAAAAGATAGAAAAGGAGGGGATACCCAATGCCACCTGCGAAACGGACATAACATTGGGTTGTGTTGGGCGTGTTTTGGTGTTTCTACGGCATGAGGGTACTGTGAATGTTTTACCACAGATAAATAAATGCAACCGACCCCGTTTTCCCCTCGCTCCAGCCCGCCTCCGGTCGATATATCCGCACCTGCTTTACGGGGACAAAACCATACGGTGCATGGCGGCTATGCGTTGCATAGCTTGGTGGGCGCACCTTAATCAACCCCATAGGGTTTGTTCAGCGTCTATGGACGGACACATCACTGAGTACGCCCCGGCCCGGAAGTCCAAAACAGGATGTTGAGGGCTGTAGGGTTCCCGCTCCGCAACGTTCCCTGCTCAATCACGGCATTATCACGGCTTTAATCACATTTAACCGCAGATGAACACCGATTGTGCGTATGAACGTGGATTGCGTGTATCCGTGTTCATACGTGGTTTCTTGTGATTAAAGTCATCTGTGGTTCCTTGTGATGAAGACGGTGCGCTTTACTTTTTTAGTAATAGCCGCCGAAAACCGAGCCGTAACGCGAGCGCAGCCGGGCGATGAGCATTTCCATCCCGCGCAGTTCTTCTTCGGTCAGGCCGGTTCCAAAATAGACATATTCATCGATTTTGTAGATGAGCTCGCGCAGGGTGAGCAGGTCGACCCGAAGCGAACCAATGGGAAGAATGGCACTCGGTTTCTGGGGGGGCGCCGGAGCAGGGGCGGCGGGAGGAGCGTTTTGAATGATGATATTCGGCATGGCCGCGCCGGGGACAGCGGTTATAGTACTCGGCATTGGAGCAAGCGGGTCGGCGGGCGCGGTACCGGGATCAGGCCCGTAAATGTTGGCTATGGGGATGGTCGGCGCGGCAAAACCGGCTTGGTCTTCGGTGGCAAGCATGACCGTCATTGTGCGCTGGTCCCACCGGACAAGCGTCGTTGTTTCCATAAAATACGCGACGGCATCATCTTTGATCGAAAAAGGCAATGCGTTAAAATTGCGTCCCGCGACATAGGTGGCCTTCCATCTCGCGTCAGCAAGCCGTTTCCAGTTTCCGAAATGGAGTGTGTCGGGGTAATAGGTTCCGTCCACAAAAATACTTCCCATGAGGCTCCCGTTCTTGTCCTTGGTAAGCCACCACTGGTCGCTCACCGTACGGTTGATGATCGTTTCCGAGTCTATGTAGCGAAGGTTGGTTTGGAACTGGGGGGATTTTTTTTCGCCGAAATAAGTATCAAGCACGAGTTTCATCCCGGCGTTGATGTCGCTTTCTCCCCAGTTCTGCATCCGTATGTCAATACGGATACCGTTGGTGGCGGTCGCGTTCGGCGTTTTTATGAACGAAAAATCCATAACAACGGAGAGTCTCGGCGATTCAAAAACAAGACTTGGATTGGATTGACTCCCCCTGATTGATGTTCTGAAATAATTTGTGTCGCCGAGTTTATAGACGCGGGTACCTAGCTGGACGGCAAGATAACTGGTCTTCGCGTCACGGCTCCAAAGGAGACTCTGATATTTACCCCTCTCCGCATCACTCAGATAGAAGAGCGAGAACCGACCGGTACGGTCGTTCAGGGTAAGCTTTATGTTCCCATCGACAAAATCGGCGGCATTCAGCGCTATGACCGCTATAACCGAATAGAGGAAAAGCAGGAAAGGAAAGATAACCCGCTTCATGGTATTCTCCCAACTTCAGGCATTACCATAATTCCCGTTCCGCCGTCGATGATTTCATAGTTATTGGACAGGGATACCAGCCGGTCCATCATCTCAAGCGCTATTGTTTTTATGCTCAAAAGCCGGGCCAGCGTCTCAGGGTCATAGTTTCCTCCCCGAGCCACACCCGGCGCGACCAAGAGACGTCCGCTACCCGCCGTTGCCTCCGGCGCGTTTGCCGGATCCGTGATATAACCGGAACCGAGAATCGTTCCCAACTGTTGCTGGTAATTTTCATAGGCGTTATCCCGCTGTGTTTGCGTCTGTGCCGAGGCGCCTTGCCGCGCGCTTTCCTGATTCCACTTCACAATGTCCAGCAGGCCGGACTGTATGCGTTTTTCCTTGATGAGCGCGATGCGGTTGACCGATGTTTCGTATTTGTGGCTGCGCGTGAACTGCATGATAACCGAATTAAAGGCCGCTTCCGCCTCATCGTACTGATCCAAGGCGTAAAAACATTCCCCAATCCAGTAGAGTGCCGACGCTTTCCGGTTGTAATCGTCCTGATTATCGATCGGGGTGCTGTAACTTGCCCAGTCGTCCATACGCACACCGTTTACGTAGCGGCCGTCGATGCGGATGCTGTCCGAGTACTGTTTCAGCAGGGGCAACGCCTCGTTGTAACGTCCAAGATAGAACAGTGTGCGCGCCTTATGGTAAGGAATTTCCGCCACCCGCCGCGACCGGGGATCAATACGTACAAATTCGTCCATGTCGTGCAGGGCACTCTGGTAGTCTCCCGCAGAAAACTCGCTCATCGCAATCCAGAACTGGGCTTCGGCGCGGAGCGAAGAATCCGCCGTCTCTCCCTGAGACCGGCGCAGTTCGACAATCGCCTCCCCCCAGCGGCCCTCCCCGTAGAGGTTAATGCCGTTGGCAAGCCGAGGCGAAAGAACCGAAAGCGGTACGTTCTGCTGGGCAATGATGCCGGTAACCCCGGCGCTCACGCTAAAGAGAATGACGGCGCATACGCAAGCGAGACGGACACTTCGGACGTTCATAGTTTCCCTCTATATTATCGGCAAAAAAACGCGAAATCTAAACGGACATTTTATGTTGGGATGGCGTTTTTCCAAAGAAATATAAGGAGGAAAGGGGGAAGTCTCCCCCTCGCTCCAGCCCTGCGGTCTTACGCTACCCCCTCTGCGGGAGCGCGGCCCCCGCAACGCCCCGCCCTATCTCGACCATTTTCAATTATCAATTTTCCATTCCCCCGTAGGGGGAAAACCCCCGGCCTTCATCACAAAGAACCGCAGATAACGAACTAACGTTTCGCATAGATTCATCTGTGTGCATCTGCGGGATCTGCATTCATCTGTGGGTTCCCGTAAATTGTTTTAAGAATTCACCATGTTATTGAAAAAACACTTGATAAAAAAATACAAGCGTGGCGTCATAATATATAGAGCCTGTTCAAAACTCATTTGTATTAGGGTATTTCTGTCAGTTGACAAAGAGATAAGGAATTAACCGCGAAGGCGAATAAGGATAGAGGCGTACTGATTTGATAGCCTATCGGCTTTACAAACACTCTTGAAAGTTGGCAAAACAGACGGATTGACGTTAGTACGCGCATCTATCTGAAAAAACCTTCTGCGCCTCAGTACTGCGGCGCTGATGCTTGAATAAAAAGGCGGGGCCCATTGGCACCGCACCGTGTTGTGTAATTGTATAACGCCCTCAACGTTTTGCGCGAGGCATTGAATGCCCCCGCAGAGGGGGTAAGCGGAGGGCCCGGCCAGAGCGAGGGGTCGGCAACTTGCCGCGACTTTCCCTCTTATATTCTCTCGGTGGAAGCACTATAAGTCCCGAGATTCCGTTCGGTACGCTACCCTTTATCCTTTAACTCGCTCCGCAATAGTATCGGGGTCTTGTCAACCTCGTCAATGTTGTTGCCGCTGAAATAGTACTTCGTGTCTTTGGCGATAACGCCGCTGAGGAGCAGGACGGCGATGAGATTGGGAATCGCCATGAGGCCGTTTAGGGTGTCGGCGATATTCCAAACGATGTCAAGCGACAATAGCGCTCCCAGAAAGGTTACGATGATGTAGAGCAAGCGGTAGGGTATGTTGATTTTCGGCCCGATCAGGTACTCGGCGCAACGCTCGCCATAGTAGGACCAGCCCAGAATGGTGGAAAACGCGAAGGTGATAAGGCCGAAGGTGAGGACAATCTTCCCAACAAGCGGGATTTGGCCGAACGCCATGTGCGTGAGCAGGTCTCCGTCAAGGTTTTTAAACCCGGCGCCGCCTGAGGAGAGCACAGAACTCACGATGACAAGACCGGTCAACAGGCAGATCACGACCGTATCCCAGAAGGTGCCGGTACTTGAAACTAGCGCTTGCCGGACGGGGTTGCGTGTCTTGGCCGCAGACGCGACAATCGGGGCGGATCCCATGCCGGACTCGTTAGAAAAAAGCCCTCGCGCGACACCGTAACGCGCCGCCATCATGATCGTTGCGCCGATAAAGCCGCCGCCAGCCGCACGGGCGGAAAACGCCGAACGGCAGATCTCGGCAATCGCCGGGAGAACAAACTGATGGTTCACGCCGAGGAGCGCGATACAACCCGCGACATAAAGCACCGCCATGAACGGCACGAGGCGTATACAGACCGTGGTTATCGTTTTCAGCCCGCCGATGAGTACCAGCGCAACGAGAACGGCCATCACCGTACCGCTTATCCAGGCAGGAACCGCAAACGTTTCGCCTACGAGCTTGGAAACCGCGTTCGCCTGAACGCCTGTCCCAATACCAAACGCGGCGAGCGCGGCAAAAAGCGCAAACAGCACCCCCAGCCATTTTAGTTTCAGGCCGCGTTCAAGAGCGTACATCGCCCCGCCCAGCATCGTCCCCTTCTCCGTTTTGACGCGGTATTTCACCGCAATAAGCGACTCCGCATACTTTGTCGCGATGCCAAAAATACCGGTGAGCCACATCCAGAGCACCGCGCCGGGCCCTCCGGCGGCAATCGCCGTCCCCACACCGATAATATTTCCCGTGCCGATGGTCGAAGCCAGCGCCGTAGTCAGCGCCCCAAACTGCGAGACATCCCCCGTGCCGTCCGCGTCCTTCGTCACCGAAAGCTTGATCCCTTGTCCCAGCCTTTTCTGAATAAACCCTGTGCGGATCGTGATAAACAGATGCGTCCCCACCAGAAGAATGAGCAGCCACGGCCCCCAAACGATGTTATTAACCCAATGCGCGATTTTTTCAAACGTTTCCATACTATGTCTCCTGCTAACAGTTTAACGCATCTTGCCCCTACCCGACAATAGTCCGCTTATTCACATTTGCCACGGTATTTTATGTTTTTTGGAAGGGGGAAGTCTTCCCCTCGCTACCGACCTGCGGTCTTACGCTGCCCCCTCTGCGGGCGCCCAATGCCGCGCGCGAAACGTTGAGCGCGTTTCTGCCATTTCTGTGGCACGGTGTGGGCCCCAAAAATGTTTTACCGTAACTAAAAGCAACAGGGTCCCGGGAAACCCCCGCAACGCCCCGCACCAATCACGGCTTTCATCACAGGACTTAATCACGGGGAACGACAGATTACACAGATGACCACGGACAAAGAGAGGTATGTGGCGTGAAAAACCCGCATGATCCGTGTCATCTGTGTTTTTCTGTGATTCTATGTCTGGCGGAGAAAAATTTTTGCACGTTTATCCGTGTCCCTTTGTGTATTCTTACCAGCAATATCTCATGCCCACAGTAATATTGGGGATCATCCATGTCGGCAGGGTTAATCCGACGGCACGCTGTCTTGCGCCGTCGTTTATCACCGCTTTCTGAGCATTACCGAATGCCGCCGGAAATACTTTTACATGGGTGTTGAGCAGAAGCTGGAGTGCGGAGCCAAATTTTACGCCAAAGTCAAATCCGGGCTTGAGATAAAAGCCTTCGACCAGTTCCAGCAGATAATCTTCCTCGTAATCCGCGCCGGGTTCCTCTCCGCCATGCCAGCCGTTTATCGTTGAATAACGGAGTCCTCCGGCCTTGTCAATATTTTTATCGCCTGATTTCAGATCGCTTCTGAAATAATTGAACATCCCGAGACCGAATTTTCCTTTGATAAAAAAGGGTGTTTTCGGGTTCTTTGCGGCAAAAAAATCGTAAGAAGCGCCAATATCAATGCACAAAAATCCTCCTCCCCAGGACAGTTTGTCGTTGTCAGTAAAAGTTTTATTTTCACCGGTTGCATAATTATGATACATTTCGGATGTTTCCTCGTAACCGGTGGGTGATTTTCCCTTGCCTGCCACTCCGAACGCCGCCGACACCTCGGCAGCCCATGTCGGCGTTATTTGGTATCCGCCGGTTACTCCTATTGTAAACCCACCCACTGAGCCGCCGCTATCCACGTCAATATTACGTACGAGGGTACCGTCTGTTCCCGATTTTGCGCCCTCCGCTTTGAGGTCCCCGAAAAAATAGGCCCCCATAGACAGGCCCACGTAATGCCTTTTCCCCGGTACGACTCGCACTTTTTCTTTTCGTGCTTCGTCTTGGGCAAAGAGCGCAAAAGACACACAAAAAAAAGAACCGATCACCATCATCCATCTTTTCATAATCTCCTCCTGCCGGAAAAAGCCGCTTTCAACTTCTGTTTTTTGAAACGGCGGCACTTCCGCTTCATTGATATGGCTAAAATATAATCCATCGGGAACGATTGGGCAAATTTTTTTTACGACAAAAGAAGGATAAACGCCACAAACCAACACGAACAGGATTCACCACAAATGAACGCGGACGCTTCATACCGGAACTCTCCTAATCTGTGCCGCCATGTGGTTCGATCTGTGTAATCTGAGACAATTTTATCCGTGCCTATCGTGTTCATCTGCGGACATTTGTGGTAAACACGGCCTTGAAAACGTTATCAAAGCGGATGTCTATCGGGTCGTCGGTTTCGCTGATGGTTATCATAGCGGTTCTCCTTATGGACAAGTATAGCACGGAGCGGAAAATCACACAACCGCTTAATCACGTTTACCGCAGATGGCCTGGATCACGGGAACCGCAGATGAACACGGATGAGACGGATGAACGCGGTTTCTTCACGCCACATCCCTCTTTAATCTGTGTAATCTGCGGACTTTTTCACCTTTTTTTCCCGTCAGGTTAAAGCAGTACGGCTGGTAACCGCATATATAGTGTACGGAGGTATGCTATATGCGTAAACCTAGAGAGTTAGCGGAAAACGTCTGGTACGAGGTGCGGACGGCGGTTAATATCGGCGAGCCCTTGTTCCGGTTGCCGGAGGCAAAAGTACTGTTCCTGCGCATACTCCGCAAAACCAAAGAACGTTACGGCTTCGAGATGCGCGGGCTCCGGCTTGAGGGGGCGTGGCTCATGTTCTACATCAAGCCCGATGACGGGCTCCAGCTACCGAAGATAATGCAGTGGATGAAACAGACGTTCTCGGCCCGTTTCAACTGGCTGACGGGGAGGTCGGGGCACGTGTGGGGAGAGCGGTATGAGTCGGATATCTTGTGGGGAGGGCCTCCTGAGGGGGCGGAGGAAGTTGACTGGGCGGCGGCGGAAAAGTCGGCGAAAACGAAGATTCCGGCGGCTATTGCCTACACCTTGTCTTGGGGCAGCCTTAGGTCGCCCGGAATGACGATAACGACCCGGTTTTCGGCCAAAAACGCTGCCAAACCCGCGTCTCCACCTGGCTAACGGCTTAGATCACGGCTAAAAGGGGTTCCGGCAAGCCTCAAGCATCCCAGCCACAGACGGTCCCACGAGAGGTCTGCCCGC
>JAIRNN010000292.1 GCA_031257995.1 Spirochaetaceae bacterium
GTAGCCGCCCCGCTCCTTCGCCGAAACGCACACATCTTTGACGGTGAGAATCTTGTCGTTCTTGGTCCGCGCAAAGAAGAGGCCCTCGTGCCCCTTCAAGTGGCTCTCATACGTGAAAACATCCGTGTTGTGTTCTTGTAACTCAAACGGATCCGCTGCTGATTCTGCCATACATAACCTCCTGTTGGCGAATTGCTCTTAATCACTCAATCAATCAATCAATCACTCACTCATCGCTTCCCTCTTGCCGGTAAAACCGCGCCGCCCGCTAAACAAGCCCCCGCTCCAAAAGCGGTGTCATTTAATACGCCCGACAGTCCCCGCATGAAAGAGGCTTCAATCACAAGGCATCCCGGTAGATTTGCTTGATGTCTTCAATGCCGAACACGACCGGGTGGTTCGCGATTCCGGCAGCCGAGACTTTCAGCGCGTTTTCCGCGAGCCGGTCGATGTCCGCCTCTTGCACGCCCTGTTCCCCCAGCGTCGTAACCAGGTCTATCTCTTGCAAAAAGCGCTTCATTGAGGCGGCGCAGTCCTTCTCGTCCGTGCCGCCCAGACAGCGCGAGATGGCCGCGTATTTGAGCGGCGCGCCGGCGGCGGCAACCGTCCGCTCGGTGATGACCGGCGTAAGCGCGGCCAACCCCCTGCCGTGCGTGATGTTGCATATCCCCGAAGGCGGATGCTCGATGCCGTGGGGCGCGGTAACACCCGCAACGCCGATGACCATACCGCCCAACGTGCTCGCCCAGGTAACATTCTCCCACGCTTCGTTATCGCCCGACCCTTGGTAGAGCGCGGCAAGGTTTTCGCTCACGAGCCGCATCCCTTCCAGTGCCATGATGTCGGTGAGCGGAGTAGATGCCGCCGAAAGATACGCCTCCATCGCATGGCAGAGCGCGTCAAACCCCACGCTCGCGAGCACAGGCCGGGGCATCGTTTTCATCAGTTCCGGGTCGATGACCGCAAGTTTGGCGATGATCATGTTGCCGCGCAGCGATTTCTTGTCGCCGGTCCGGGAATCGGTCACCACGGCGAACCCGTTCCCCTCGCTGCCGGTACCGCAGGTTGTCGGTACGAGGATGATGGGCAGGGCCTCCGGGGAAACCTTACGCCCATACACATAGTCCATCAAGTCCCCGTCATTCTTCGCCATGAAAGCGGACGCTTTGGCCGCGTCCATCATGGAACCGCCGCCCAGCCCGATAACGAGGCCGGCCTTTTCCGCCTTGATGAGGGCGGTACACCCGGAGACCGCGTCCGTCGTGGGGTTGGGCTCAACCTTGTCATAGACGGCGCTTTCCACCCCGGCCTTTTCAAGCAGCGTTACCACCCTGTTGAGCAGTCCCGATTTTTTCGTGCTGCCCCGTCCGGTTACGATGACGGCCTTTTTGCCGTAGACCGCCGCCCGGACGCCGATTTCTTCAACAACGCCGCTGCCGAACAGCAGGTTGACCGGCAAATGAAACGCAAACTTCATACTTTGTTCCTCAATGATTTGTTCCGGTATCTGATAGGCTGCCAGATCGCAGGCGACTCCCCAAACTGGGACCCATATTTTATCTTGGCATAGATTCCCATTGCAAGCCCAAGCCCGGACGCGATGAGAAATATGACCACTTCCTCAGGCGTCAGTCCGGCGGGCATACCGGGGATGTAGAGGACGAACATGAAAACCGTCATCGCGATGGCGATCACGCCGACCAGAATGCCGAAGCGTACTTTGTAGGGCCGTTCCATGTCCGGCTCGGTGAACCTAAGGATAAAATAGGAGATCGCGACAAGCATATACGCGATAACCGTCGCGGCGCTTCCCGCGTCAGCCAGCCATACCAGCATCCGCCGCCCAAAGAACGGCGCGATAAAACAGATTATGCCGATGAGGAGAACGGCGCGGGTGGGCGTTTTGTATTTTGGGTGAATGGTGCCGAAGAAGGCGGGCAACATTTTTGCTTCGGACATCGCGTAAATCGCGCGGCTGCCGCCGACAAAGAACGAGTTCCAACTGGTGATGATGCCGGCCATACCGCCGATAATCAGCACGTTTGCCGCCGCCCCCGAATTGAAAAACGCCTTCTTCATCGCATCGGCGGTTGCCAAAGAAGATGAGGCGAGGTCGTCTTTGGTCATCATCAGAGAAACGGCGATAATGATCATCACATAAAAAACCACCGCCATCACGATAGAAAGAATAAGGAGGCCGCCGATCTTCTTAAACGGAATGTCAATCTCTTCCGCTGCCTGCGGGATGACATCGAATCCGACAAACATAAACGGGGTCATAACCGCCACGCCCATGATGCCTTTTACGCCGTTGTCAAAAAGCGGCTGCATCGTTGCGGTATCGCCGTTGATCGCCGAGGCCGCGACAAGAATGATGCCGACCCCCGCGATAACGAAGGTGAGGATCGTGTTGAAGACCGCCGCCGGTTTAATGCCGATGTAGTTGAGAACCGTGATAACCACGGACAGAACCAGCCCGACAATCATCCACGAAAGATACACGTCGAAACCCGCGACCGTGTACAGATACCCCCTCATAAATCCGGGGAACAGATACTGCACGACCGTCGGAAACGCGCAGGCCTCAAACGCCGCAACGCCGATGTACGCGACAATGATCGACCACGTACAGACAAAAGACCCCGTCTTGCCAATTGCCCGCATCGAAAAAACGTGTTCGCCGCCGCACTTGGGCATCGCCACCGTTAATTCGGCGTAGGTCAGCCCGACAAACAAGACGAGAACGCCGCCAATCACAAACGCCAGTACCGCGCCCAGCGTCCCCGCCGTTGTGATCCAGTCGCCAGTAAGGATGACCCAGCTCCAGCCGATCATCGCGCCGAACGCGAGGGCAAAGACCTCTTTCTTGTTCAAAACCCTCTTAAATTGAGAACTTTCCATAATGACACCTCTTTCTCTCAGAAGGCGGCTCCGTCCCGGAACAGTCTTCATAAGTTATGTCGTTATGATACCGGGTATATAAAAAAGTGTCAAGAGAAATACCACCATTTTGAACGATTTTTTTCATTTTTTATAATTTTTCACGTGTTGTACATAGCAATTAGTCATCTCTGAAATAAGTTGCGTTTATGTAGGTTTGTTATTTTCTCAGAACGAAGCGGTTCTTGTAAGTTGAGACTGTTTCAAAACTATGCTTTTTACCTTTATGGTATGAGGTTCTGGGAGATGCTCAGTTGAGCCTGTTTGAAAACCTCAAACTTCCCCTTTTTTTATCTTTCCCCCCTTTTTTAGCTTCAAAATAAAGCAAATGGGCTCACAACCGCATATATATACACGGAGGCGTTGTATATGCGGCAAGAAAGAAATTTAGCCCCACATGTATGGTACCGGGTGCAAACGTCGGTTAATATCAGCAAGCCCCTGTTCCGGCTGCCGGAGGCCAAAGCGCTTTTCCTCGGCGTACTCCGCGAGACGGAAAGGCGTTACGGCTTCGGGATACGCGGGTTGGTCATTGAGGACGGAAGCGTGTCGTTCTCCATTAAGCCCGACGACGGCCTCAAACTGCCGCTGATAATGCAGCTGCTGAAACAAACGTTTTCCCTGCGGTTCAACATAATCGTGGGACGGAGGGGGCACGTTTGGGGGGAACGGTACTGGTCGGAGATACTGGCGGGGGAGCCGCCTGAGCGGGCGAAAGTGGTGGACTGGGCGGAGGCGGAAGCGTTTGCGGCGGCCACGCCGGCAGAGGGGATACTGACGTACCAGTTGAGTTGGGGCAGCCCCCGGACGAACGGGAAGGCCAAAGGGAACCGTCTTTCGCTGGAGATAACCCCCAAACCCGCGTCTCTGCCCGGCTAACCGCCCCGGATCACGGTCAAAAGGGGGTTTCAGCATGCCTCAAAGCTCCCGGCCACAGACCCCAATCACGGCCGCAGCTGAATCACGATTAATCACAGATGAACGGGTAATATGCGGGCCTTTGTAACCATGCGGCAGGGGAAAACGCGGCAATTGCCGATTTCCTGCTCCGGTACAAGCTCAAAACTTGGGCTGCCTTCCGGCATCTCCCTCTGCGGGGACAGCCCCTCGCCGGAGGGACAGGTCCCTTGCGTGGTTAAACAAGATTAAGACTCTGTGAAGAAGGCCCGTGATAAAGGCCGTGAATAAAGCCGAAGGTGTTGCGGGGAGGATTTGTGATGGATGGCTTGGACGGGGGTGGGGGCTGACCCCCCGCAGAGAGGGTATCGGATGACCAAACGGAGGGAGGTGTGGACGCGCCGTAGGCGCAGGCCTTTTGAGCGGAGAGCGGGCTGGAGCGAGGGGGAGGCGGGGCCTCTTGCATTTATCTGCAGTGGAGCATTTTTGGGCCCACACCGTGTTGCGGGATTCTGGAAACGCGCTCAACATTTCACGCGCGGCATTGGGCATCCCCCGCCTAAAATACACCGATGTTATTTCTATGCCTAAAGCAGTATAAGATCCGCTTAGGGGTTTTACCCAAACACCTCCTTTATTGGCAACACACCGTGTTGCGTGATTGCGCCAACGCCCCTAGCACAACCATAGAGTTGTGCCCGTTTCGGGTGCGATAAATGGGTGCCTTTCGGGGAATGGATAATGCTTCATTTTCCATTATCCACTTTCCATTTTCAATTCCACCAAAGGTGGCGGAGGCTTCCCCCTCCTATCCCCCTTCGCCCGAAAGGGCTAGGCCCATTTGACGAAGCCGGGCCGGTAAGGGTGGACGAGGCCGGGGTGTTTGGGGAGGATACGCACTGTGTGGCCCTGGAAGCCGGTTGCCATACATTCGACTCTGACGTTGAACTTGTAAAGGCCGCCATCCCGTCCGGCGCAACGCATTTCGGTTTTGCGGGCATCTTCGATGAACTTGGTCTGGTTCGAGACATTGCCGTAGTAGAGCTCTACCTGCACTTGATCGGGGTTGAGACCGGCGAGCTCGACAAAAGCGTTGACCGAGAGGCTGTCGCCGCGCTGCATGACCGGTTTCGCGTTGGATTCGACACGGATGATGCGGATGTTGTTCCAACTGCCGGAGAGTGTGGCGAAGTAGCCGGCGAGGGATTTGGACTCGGCGTAGTCGTCTTTGACGATGCGCTTGTGGTTTTTGAGCGCGGGAATGTAGAAGTTATTCGAGTAATCCATCAGCATCCGGTGAGAGCACATCGAGTGGCCGATTTCCTTCATGCTGGTCTTCATCATTTTGATCCATTCGCGGGGAAGGCCGTCCCGTCCGCGCGTGTAGAATATCGGGATAATCTCGCGTTCCAGGAGGTCGTAGAGGGCCTCGCTTTCAACGTCGTCTTGGAGCGCTTCGTCGTGGTAGATCTCGCCGTGGCCGATAGCCCAGCCGACACCGGGGTTGTACGCCTCGTCCCACCAGCCGTCGAGTACCGAGCAGTTGAGCACACCGTTCATCGCCGCTTTCATGCCGGACGTGCCGGACGCTTCAAGCGGGCGGCGCGGCGTGTTGAGCCAGACATCGCCGCCTGAGGTCATATACCGCGCGACGGTCATATCGTAGTTTTCGATGAAGATAATCCTCGACTGCACGTCGTGCTGTTCGGCAAAATGCACGATGGTCTTGATAAGCTCTTTGCCCGGAATGTCGTGCGGATGGGCTTTTCCGGCGAATACGAGTTGTAAAGATTGTTCGGTGTTCTTGAGGAGACGGATAAGGCGTTCGGGATCGCGCAACAGGAGGTTCCCGCGTTTGTAGGTGGCAAACCGGCGGGCAAAGCACAAGGTCAGCGAGTAAGGCGAGAGCGCGTCTTCGGCGGTTGCCATCTGACGGCTTGTCGCGCCAATCCGCTTATAGTGGTTACGTAAACGCCCCCGGACAAACGCGACAAACCGTTCGCGCCGCCGCTCGTGGGTGCGCCACAACTCCTCGTCTGAAATGCGGTCGATGCGGTCCCAGATAGCGATCTCAGTGGGCTTCTCCTCAAAATGCGGGCCAAAATAACGGTCGAGGAGGTCAAGCATCGGACTGGAAATCCATGTGCGCGGATGAACGCCGTTGGTAACATGACCTATCGGCACCTCGTCAAGCGGAAGCCCCGGCCAGAGCCCCTTCCACATATCGCGGGAAACGACACCGTGCAACGCCGCGACCCCGTTCGCATAGGCCGAAAACTTGAGCGCGAGAATCGTCATGCAGAACTGCTCGTTGTCGTCGTTGGGATTCTCCCGGCCAAAAGCCAGAAACTCTTTCCACGACAGTTTAAGAATCTCCGTCCAGCCGCGCATATACTTCTCGAACAACGCGATGTCAAACCGCTCGTTTCCGGCGGGTACCGGCGTATGAGTCGTAAAGATGTTGGTCGGCCAGACCACCTCGCGGGCCTCGTCAAACGAGAACTGCTTTTCTTCCATTAACTCGCGTATCCGCTCAAGGGAGAGGAAGGCCGCGTGCCCCTCGTTCATGTGCGTTGCCGCCGGGTTGATTCCCATAGCGCGCAACGCCCGGATACCGCCGATAGCAAGAAGAATCTCCTGCCTGATGCGGGTTTCCTTATCGCCCCCATAGAGCGCGGCGGTAATGTCACGGAAATCGGGAGGGTTATCCTCCATATTGGTATCGAGCAGGTAGAGAAAACTGCGCCCGACCTTCACTTCCCATATTTGCGCGAAACAGGGCCGTCCCGCCAAGTCAACGGTAATGCGTACCGGGGAACCGTCATGGTTTTTCTTAAGCTCGACCGGCAGATTGTACCAGTCGTTTTCGGGGTAACTCTCCTGCTGAAATCCGTCCGCGTTGAGGTACTGAACAAAGTACCCCTGCCGGTAGAGCAACCCTATCCCCACGAGCGGCAGCCCCAGATCGCTGGATGTCTTCATGTGATCGCCGGAAAGAATACCCAAGCCCCCCGAATAGATCGGAAGCGACACGTCCATGCCGTATTCCATCGAAAAATACGCCACGACATCTTTCCCCTTTGCGCCCTTGTACCATGTCTCGCCCTCTTTGTAACGCTGGAACCTCGTATGAACCTCTTTCAGCGCGGCAAGATAGGAATCGTCTGCCGCAACCTGCGCAAGCCGTTCCTGACTCACCATGCCGAGCGTTTTCAGCGGACTCTGATGGGACTCCGTCCAAATATCATAATCAAGCCGTACAAAAAGCTGCACCGCGTCATAATTCCACGACAACCAGAGATTGCGCGCAATCTCCTCAAGCGGCTTCAGCGCCGCCGGAAGTTTCGGTTTTACCGTATAGGTCGTTATACTCATACCCCTATTATCGGCCGTCAACAAAGGCTTGTCAAGTGCGTACGCCCGCCTCGTGAGACGATTGTTTTTTCGTTATACCAAAGAGGGAAGCTTCCCGCTGTTAACAAGTTAAGACTTTTTGTCCACAGATTACACAGATTCATGCGGATTCTTCACCCCGCGCTTCTTTTAATCTGTGTAATCTGTGGACCTTTTATTTGCTTAGCATTTTAAGTTTTCGATAAAAAACGCCGATATGAAAATGGAGATTTATGAAAAAAAAAATCTGGTTGGCACTTTTGTTCACGGCTCTGGCGGCGTTTGCGGAAGGAGAAAAGACGGTTATGTTTGGCGCAAAGGAGGGCTGGGGGCGCGTTTCTCGTATGGACGGCGTTGATGTGCGGACAGGCTTCCGGCCACAGGCGGTGCTTATGCCGGCCAATACGCGCGAACTTACGGTGGGCGGAGCTCGAACGAGGAATGATGCGGAGGCGGTTCCCGCGTCTTCCGTAAATCTTGACTTGGCGCTTCCTTTCGACGAGTTGGATCCCCGGCGTTACCGTGACGCGGCGCGGCATTACTCGGTGAGTGCCTCGGCGGGAGTTTATGCGGCTCCGGTACGCTGGGCTCATTCGGGGAGCGGGGCGGCGGTTTTTGACAAGAATGGCAACGCTTTCATCACGGTGAAAAGCGCTTCTCCTGACGCGCTGCTTGCGGACAACAACCGTATCGGCAGTTTTACGCTTGAATTTTTTCTGTTTCCCCGTGTTGTGGAGACAAACGCCGAAATCTTTCTGTGGAATGCGGCTTTAGGCGGCGGGAAAAACCAGTTTGTCCGGGCATCGGTGGTTCGGAACAAGGTCTCGCTTGTTTTTGACGGGTTTTTTGCGTCGCCGGATAATGCCCGGACGTTATCGTTGCGTCTTTCATCAAATAAGGCACTGGTTCCCGAAAAATACAGCCATCACCTGGTTCGTTTTGACCGCGATACCGGTCTTATCGAGTATTTAATTGACGGAATGCTGGAATACATGCGCTATGCCACGGGGAACGGCCGGGAAGGCAGCGCTTCCAACGAGATTTATGAGCCTTTTACCGGCAAGCAGGGGAAGCTGATCATCGGGAAGGGGTTTAACGGCATTATTGACGAGTTCAATCTTTATGCCGGTTTCATCGAGGCGGTAGAAACGGCCCGTTATCCGTCAAGGTCGGGTTGGATAGAGAGTGAGACCATTGATCTGGGGTCGCCCGGCGCGTCTCTTGTGCGCGTTCTGGCAACGGGCGGATATACCGGGGAGGAGGAAAGCAACCGGTATGCGGGCAGGCTGGGCAGTCAAAACGTTTCGTGGTCAAGACCCTCGGATCAGGCGGTGGAAACGTTTCCCGACAGTTCCGCGATACAGTTTTTTGTCCGAGCCCAAGAGACTCCGTTTGGCTGGGAGCAGAACGAGTGGAAAGCGGTAAAACCCGGCACGGAATTGGATGTGAGGGGACGTTACGCGCAGATTTCGGCGGCGTTTTACCCATCGGCGGACCGGTTTGGGGCGCCCTATCTTGCCAGTCTTGTTCTTGTCTACAAGGCGGCCCCGCCACCCGCGCCGCCTGAAAAAATCAACGCGACGGCGGGCGATGGCTTTGTTGAGTTGCAATGGAAACGGAATCCCCAGCCGGAAACGGGAGGGTATCTGGTGTATATGGGAACAAGAAGCGGGGAATACTGGGAATGGCCGCCCCTAGACGCGGGAAACGCCGCTTCTTTGCGTATAGACGGTCTGGAAAACGGCGTACTATACTATTTTGCGATTTCAACCTATACTGATACGAAAGACGGTTACGGCGAGCGCGTTGCCGGAATATTTTCAAAAGAGGTTCGGGCGCGTCCTCTCTTTGAGGTACGCTAGTCCGCCGGATTGCAAAGAACGTTTTTTAAAGCGGTACCCGGAGCGAAAACACTATAACACCCAGCGGCGCGGATGTTTTCAGAACAGGAGAATGAAGGAAAGGACTAGATATGTTTGTACGTATTTGGGGAGCAAGAGGCTCAATCTCGGCTTCGGAGGAAGATAAGGCTGTCTATGGAGGCCATACGACCTGCATCGAAATTCGCGCCGACGAACGGTTGCTTATTGTAGATGCCGGAAGCGGTATACGAAACTTAGGCAACAGTATTCTGCGGGAAAAGAAGTCTGCCAATGCGGATATTTTTCTTACACACACTCATTTGGATCATATCGTGGGCTTCTTTATGTTTGCGCCGTTTTACCGGAAAGAAAACACGTTCCGTATCTATGGGCCGTCTTCCCGGTCGGGTCAAAAAACCAAGGATGCGCTTGACTCGGTTTTTTCTCCGGATTATTGGCCGATTGGCCTTTCCGGTATTGTGGCGGCAGTCAAATGGAATGATATTGAAGAAGGCGCCTACGATATAGGTGGCGGTTTGACGGTAAAGACGTTGTTTCTCGAACATCCCGCGCCGACACTGGGCTATCGTTTTGAGCATGGCGGTAAGAGTGTCGCGCTTGTTTTTGACCACGAGTCTTACGCCCCCGGTAACGCGAAGGTGATTTCTTTTTTGCAGGATGCCGACTTTGTTGCTTTTGACAGCCAATACACGGAAGAAGAGTATTACAACGGTAAACAGGGCTGGGGGCATAGTTCTTTTGAAGGCGCGATAGAGACAACGGAGAAGGCGGGAGTGAAAAAAACATTGCTGTTCTGCCATCATGATCCTGACCGAACGGATAAGGAACTGGCGATTCTGGAAAAGAAATACACGAAACAATCAAACATAAAAAATGTTTACGCGGCGAAAGAAAATGCCGTGTATGAGGTTTAAAAGAATGACGGCAAACGGGCAAAGAGGTTGGGATATGTTAAGCGCGAGCGCGTGGGTGTGCCGCTTTCTTTTTTTGGGAATGCTGTGGGCTTATTCGGCGGCGGTTTTGTCCACCGGGCTGGCGCATTGGCAGATGAAAAACGCGGCAACGGCGGAAACAGCGGACGCGGAAATTGCGGCGAAGGCCGTGCTTGATACGGTAAATGCAGAATACGGCACGGGCGGCGTGTCTTATCCGGCAGGAGACTCGCTCCATGAAAACGTTTCGTTTGAAACGCCGCTTCCCGCGATGCTTGAACCGGAAGAGTATTTTAGCGCGCAGCCGGTTATGTACACCGGCTACAAAGTTCAGAAAGACGACCTGATCGGCAGCCTCGCGCTGGAATTCGGTCTCAATCTGGATACCTTGATCTCGGTGAACGGCATCAAAAACAGCCGCATCGTTCCTACAGGCATATTGCTGAAAATCCCCAATCAGGACGGCATCGCCTACACGGTACGGGAAGCGGACACGCTTTCCGGCATCGCGGAAAAGCACGGCATTGAAGCGGGCGATATTCTGACCGTGAACGAGTATTTTTCCGCGAATCTCAAAGAAGGCGACACGCTGTTCTTGCCCGGCGTAAAACTCGATCGGACCGCGCTTCAGGAAATCAACGGAGATCTTTTTATATGGCCCACGACGAACCGCTATGTTACGTCGGCTTACGGCTGGCGGCGCAGCCCGATCACAAACACGCGGCTCTTCCACATCGGCATCGACATCCGGGGCGGTATCGGGGCGCCGGTCTACGCGGCGATGGCGGGACGGGTGTCCTACACCGGCTACAACGAGGTGTACGGCTATCACATCGTCATCAACCACCATTCGGGATACCGCACGCTTTACGGCCACTTGGACCGTATCCGGGTGAAGAGCGGCACTTATGTTTCTACCGGACAACGTATCGGCGATGTCGGGAATACCGGCCTCAGTACCGGCTCGCACCTTCATTTTACCGTGTATAAAAACGGAGAGCCGATGAATCCGCGGTTATTGACGCGCTAATGTTTACGACAATTCTTTGCGCCGCCGGTTGCGGACAACCCGCGACAACGGGTTCCGCGTTGTGTGCCGACCACTGTGCGGATAAAGCCGTGGAATCGGCGCGTATTGCCTGCCTCATCACCCGCGCCCATGAGATACGCAACCTTTCCGCCGGACGGCTTGTGTTTGAGAACATTGATTTTTCGGGCAGAAGTTTTTTTGGATCGAGCTTTTTTAGATCATCATTTCACAACTGCGTGTTCAACCGATGCCTTTTTCGCACCGTGTTTTTTGACTTTGCCGTTTTGGATAACTGTGATTTCCGTGAATCTGACATCGAATTCTCGTCATTCGGCGGGGCGAAGGTCAGGAGTTGTCTGTTTACCGGTTCCCAACTTACCCATCTTAATTTTACCGGCGCGAACATCGCGGACTGTGATTTCTCCGAATCCAACCTTTACAACAGCCGCTTTATCTCCGCAGAAATGCGAAAAGTCCTGATGGTTGACTGCGACGTCAAAAAAGTTTTTTTCGTCAACACCGATACGTCCGAGGTCAATTTCAAGACCTCAAACCCCCGCGAAGCCGTGTTTGAACCGGAGGAGGTCATCTAAATGGTCTTGTTTTTTCACTACTGCGCCCGGGGTTTCAGCAACTGTTTTCTGGTCGGCTCCGAATTTGACGAACCGTCTGCAACTTCCACTTCCGAAAATCAAAAACGCGAGGCCCTCATCATTGACCCGACCCAGATTGACGAAGCAATCGTCACGTTTATTGAAAGCAACCATTACCAGTTGAAAGCGGCGCTGCTCACGCACGATCACACCAACCACTCCTACGGGCTGCGTTCCCTTATGCGAATCTATGAAAACGTCGAAATCTACGCGGCAAATCCCGTGATACAGGGTTTCAAAACGAATATGTTGCGCGACGGTGACATATTTACGGCGGCCGGATTCAAGATTGAGGCAATTGCCACGCCGGGACATTCCGCCGATTCGATGATCTACCGCATCAACCACGCGCTCTTTACCGGTGACGCGCTCACGGCAGGTCTCATTGGCTCCACCGCAAGCAGCTATGCCGCGATGCGGGAAGTGTCCGTCATCCAGCGTAAACTATTCAGCCTCCCCGGCAACTATCTGGTATTTCCCTCCCACGGCCCCCCTTCCACGCTGGAAACAGAACGCCGTTTCAACGCCGGGATTGCCATTTACGAACAAAACGCGCATCGCGCCGTCCACAACACCTTCAATCTAGATCTGTTGGAATGAAAATTGTTAAGTAGGGGAAGACTTCCCGCCTCTGTGCCATTTAGTGTGATGGTTTTGTCGGTAGGCCGGGGGCTGCCCTCTGTTTTGCCGGCCTCCAAATACCACCTGTTCAGCCGGCAGATTATCAAATCGGCAGTCTATCGACACGCCATCAAAGTAAATGGTCGGTAATGGAATTGCCGCGACTGCCCCCTTCTTTTTTATCTTTAAGGCTGTTTCTAAGTCTCATGTTGCGGAGCGGGCAGACTTCCCCTGCGGCCATCTGTGACCCCAGGGCGAGCGCATATAAATTATGCCGGAGGCGCCTTAGACAGAGTTTCAGAAGCAAAAGAGGAGTGAAACAGCAGCCGCTTGAAATAATCATCAGGCCACGCCATCTGTTTCGCCC
>JAIRNN010000179.1 GCA_031257995.1 Spirochaetaceae bacterium
CGCCAAGATCTCCGACCAATAGCGTTCCCCCAAACGTGCCCCCGCCTTCCCGTCAGCACGTTAAGCCGGACAGCGAACGTTTGTTTCAGCAACTGCATTATCAGCGGCAGCTTAAGCCCATCGCCGGACTTAATGGAGAACGACGCGCTTCCTTCCTCAATGACAAGCCAGCGTATCCCGAAGCCGTAACGCCTTTCCGTCTCGCGGAGTACGCGGTGGAAGAGCGGTTCGGCCCACGGAAACTGGAAAAGCGGTTCGCCGATATTAACCGCCGTCTGTACTTTGTACCAAGTGTGTTCGGCCAACTCACGTTTCGATCGCATATAGTATGCCTCCGTATATATATGCGGTTGTTAGCCCATTTGCTTTATTTTGACGCTAAAAAAGGGTAAAAAAGATGAAAAAAGTGAAAAGTTTGAGATTTTGAAACAGGCTCAAAAGCACCGCTGTCCACGGATAAGTGCCCTAACGAGGCTCCGACAGACGAATAACTCGTGTTAATAAACGGCGGCAAATTTCCGATAGTCAAAAGGTGAGTATGTTTTCGTCAATACGCCGGAAATGGGCGTTGTTCATTTTTCTTTCGCTGTTTATCGCCGGATATACGTTTGCGGCGGGGTCGAGTGATTTTCCCGAAGCGTCGGTGGCTTCTTATGATGCCGACAGCGGGGTTGCGCGGATCGCGATAGACTGGAAAAAAGTCCGTTCCGATGACAAGAGGCAGTTTGGTCTCTACCGGAGTGCCGGCGAAGAGGCGGATGTTTACTCGCTGCTTACGACACTCAGTACGAGTATGGCCGTATATACCGATTCCGGTTTGGATGTAGATACCGAGTACCACTATATTATCGGCGGCGCGTTACCGCAAAAAATACTGCCCCAGACCAAGGAACGGAAAACAAAGGAACGCCGCACGGAGTTGTCTAACCCGCGTGCCGCCGTTTCTTACGGTAAAGTTTCTGCCGGTCCGATAGCGTGGATCCCGACGGAACCACCCGCCGGTCAAGCGCAGACCGATACGAATCCGGTTGCCGGGGACATCCCTCCGCTACCGCAGACGGGCGGTTCTCAGCAATACGTTCCGCCGCCGCAAACGGGCGGCTACCCGTCATACACGCCAACACCGCAGACGGGCGGTTCTCAGTCGGGCGCTTCGCCGTCACAAACGGGCGGCTATCCGTCGTCGGTAAGGCCGGCAAATACGCCGCCTGTTTTTCCTTACCACGAGCCGGTGGGAAATTTTACGCTGCCGATACAGGAACCGGTTTTTGAAAACGGCGGGGTTTTCTTCTCGATGGGCTATTTCTCAAATCGGGTGTTTGAATTGGCCGAAACGGCGAACAAACCCGCCGTGATAAGCCTCGTGGACTCAGGCGCGAAATCCCGGCTCGTTTCTCTCTTCAACCAGAGTTACGGGCGGTCCGCGCTTCCCGGAACATCGCTCTACTATGCCATCCACAGCGCGATAAACCGGATAAACAGCTGGGATGTGAACGGCGCTTTGTCCAAATTTGACACTATTTTGCTCGTTACCATCACCGACGGCCTCGACACCTCTTCGACCGACCCCGCGCTTGAACCGATAGACGGACAGTCGTTTAAGAATGCCGCCGTGTATCAGGACTTTATCAAAAAAAACATTGAGAGCAGGCGGATCGGCGGCAAAAAAATCACGGCTGTTTCTATCGGCATACGGGGAACAGACACGATCACCGAGGCAGACTACGGGGCAACACTGCGGGCGGCGGCAAGCTCGGAGCATAACGCCTACCGCATCCCGTTACGCAATTTGACGAAAACGCTCCAGGACATAGCCGCACCCATTACCGATGGTATGGCGTTACATCCTTTCGGCTTTCTTACCCCGGCCTATCCTGACGGCACGGAAATCTTTATCGCGCTGGACGGTTTCAGCACCCCGGCGCGAGGGCAGAATTTTATCGCTGGAAAGATTAACGCGAGAGGCAATCGGCCGTATCTCGAAGACATCACACTCGGCGGTCTGGCAAAAGAGGCTTCCCCCGTGCCAAACAGCGGGGTTGCCGGACAGGTTGACCCAAACGGCGGCATCGAGTGGCAGTTTAACTTTGCCAAGACGTTGAGCCCTGCAAAAGCGGTTCTCTACTATAAGACCGGTAAGGACTGGCACGGCACCAAAGAATTTGCCGTTCGCACGTATGCGCCGGCCGGCAGTAACCGTTCCTCCTTGGTTTATCTTTTGATTGACAACTCGGTTTCGATGTCAAATCAGAACATCGCGGCCATCCGCGAATCCGTCACGCAATTTATTGACGCGCTTTCGGTCAATCGCGCCAATGTCCAGCCGCGCTTCGCCGGCAATGCGGCGTTAACGATGACACAGCTCCGGAAACGGTCGTCCGAACTGGAATTGGCCGCCGCTCCCCCTCAGCCTGAACCCCAATGGGAACGGCCGCCGCTTCCCGAAACGCCGCGTTCCGAAACACCGTTGTCCAAAACACCGCTTTTTGAAACACCGCGTTCCGAAACACCACCCCCCGAAAAGAGCTCGGATACGAGTGGCGTGGAAGCGTGGTTTCGTCCGGTACCTGACATTACTCAGGGAACGATCCTCTCCCGCAATGACCCGCCCCCGAAAACGGACCCGCCGGTATCTCCGCCCGCCTCTATCCCCCAGCCCGTCTCAGGCGGCAAGGGCTATTGGGTACAAGCCTCTTCCAGTAACGACCGTACCGCCGCCGAAAGCATCACCTCGCTACTCCGCCAATACCAGCTTTTCCCGGTCATTACCGAAGCGCGCTTGCAGGGTAGAACCTTCTACCGGGTGAGGCTCGGTCCCTACGCCACTCTCGCCGACGCGTCATCGGTCGCCGAATTTGTTAAAAGCCCGCCGCTGGGGTTCTACGACAGCTTCATTCCCTGAGAGACCGTCCAAAAGAGAGGCTGTTCAAAACCGGCTGCTGGTGAATAAGGCGGGGGAAGTCGCGGCAACTTGCCGACCCCTCACCCCTTTTGGGGAATTGAAAATGGATAATGGAAAATGAAACGAGCAGTCTTCAATCCCCGGCCTTAATTACCAGGAACCACGGAAGGCGCGGAAAAACGCGGAAAAAGATGGGACGAAACCCTTCCGCGCCCTCCGTGGTTGAAAAAGAACCCGCGCCGCCCTACCCATCGGCGGCAAACGCGATACAGGCGGTGATGAATCCTGCTCACACGAAGGGTGAGACACTTTGCGGTGCCATGCGCCGCAAAAAAAGCCCTGCCGCCTTGCTCTACCAAGGCGGCAGGGCCGCATGGTTCAGGTTCCGCCTGACACGGGCCCTTCCCGCTTATTTTTTGGTTAATGCTATGCCGTCATAAGTGAGGGTTGAACCGGAGACGCTGTAGGACGCGGGCTGGGTTTCAGAACTGAATAAGGGCTCATACAGGGAAAGAGAGGAGCCACCACTCACCTTCCAGATTGCAGACATGCTCTGATTGCCTATTTTTAGTGTAGCAGTTCCGTTGGCATTAAAGGTAACGGTCTCGCTGCCCATCGACGCTGTCCATGCGCCGTGCAGACGGGCATCCCCGCCCGCACCGGTTTCGGTGGGTACGCTGTCAACCTTGGTGAGTTCTAAGTCGTCCTCCCCATCATTTAACACATCGCTGATCGTCAGGGTGCTGTCGGCAATCGAATAGCCGGATCCGTCAATCTTCCCGTCCTCGGTTAGGGTGATTTCAATAATCACCGGGTCGTTCGGGCTGTCGATAGGCGCCAGCAGATAGAGCTTCGATTCAGCCACGCAATACCCCACGGTAATGGTATCGCCATTGCTGGTGATTACGGCGGTACCATCGGACTCTAACTCCATCGAGCTGCTTCCGCTTATCCAAAGCGCCTGAATCGATGAGTCTGCGGCGCCAGGGGTCTTTGTCGTGGAGGTGTTTTTGGTATAGGTAGTTCCATCACGGGTAAAGGTGCTGTCACTTAACGTAATCGACTGCCCGTTTATCTGGCTTAGAGACCATTGTTGCTTATAAAAACTATCCGAGGAGAAGCGCCATGCCGTACCGTCGGTTTGCAACAAATAAGCATTGGAGTCGCTCTGCCACACCCCCGCGTATTGCACCAACTCGGACGTGGATGTCCACTTGGCGTACAGGGTGGTGTTTTCGTCAACGGTCAGATCGCTTGCGGCAGCCTCCTCAAGCGCCTCGTTCGTATACCAGCCCTCGAATACATGGCCGGCTTTGGTGGGCTAGTATTGGTCCGGGTATACCTCGCTGCCATTTGGGACCGTAACGTCCGCGATAGTCGAGCCGCCGTTCGTGTTAAAGGTTACGGTTACCGCCTCTACCCATTTTACCTTCAAGGTGACGGCTCCGGTAACCCCCGTACTGAAATCCCATGCGGTTATCCCGTTGTACCAGCCGGTAAAGATATGTCCCGACTTGGTGGGATCGGCTGGTCGCGCCACCTTGCTACCCGCCAAAATGCTTTGCGTTGCCGGCGCGGTGGACCAACCGTCCGTGTCAAACGTTACCGTATAGCGCGTTAGATTTTCCCCCGCAGCCCACTTGGCGTAGAGAGTCGTGTCCGCCGTAACCACGTCCGTATCGAAGCTCCACTGGATCGTTTTGTCCGCATCTTGGTACCAGTTGTCAAAGGTATCCGCCTTGGTGGGGTCCGCAGGCCGCGTAACCGTTCCGCCTTCTTGTATGCTTTGATTGGAAACCGCAGATCCGCCGTCCACCTCAAACGTTACCGTGTAGGCAGCGGTCGTGTCGGGAGTGGTGCCGCCGCCGCTGGGGTTGTCGCATCCGGCAGTCAGTGTTCCGAACGCCAGCGCCGCCGCCAGTGCGCCGAATAAAAATCTTTTCTTTGCCATGTTAATCTCCTTTACTTTGGCAACAAAGTCACGTTGATAACAACGTTTCGTTATGCGTTTGGATTTCATTCAAGACTTGTGAAACAAGTCCAATGCCGTATAACTTTTTTATCTCTTTGTATACGCGCTCCATTCCGTATGCCGAATAGCCGTCATCCCCCGCAACCGGGGCCATACCTCAACCTATGCAAAACTACGTCATGCCGCCTCCTTAGAGCCTCAAGTGTCTGCCGCAACCAAATAAAACCACGGAAGGCGCGGAAAAAGCGCGAAAAAAAACGGCCCCCTTCCGCGTTTTCCGTGGTTAAAAATCATGTCCCCCGCCACGTCGCCACCGCCACCGTCGGCAGCTCCTGCGAAAACCCCGCCGCCCCGCATACCGCCAGCAAAACGGCAAACATCCATTTCTTCATACCATACTCCTTTCAAATAGCTGTTTCATACCATGCTCCTTTCAAATAATCCTTTCCCGTATCACCGCCCCCCGCCTAGGAGCGGCCATCACTACCAGCCTAGTAGCGGCCATCACTACCAGCCTAGTAGCGGTCATCGCTACCAGCCTAGTAGCGGTCATCGCTACCAGGCTTGCTTCACCGTGAATGTGCTCCGTATCGTCCGCAGCTCTTTCAGCGGGGTCGCGCTGGCCCCGGAGAAGTACGTGCGGACTTCGATGTACCAGCCGCCGGGCAAGAGTTCGGGCACGATGCCGATAATCTTGGACGGGTCGTTGGCCGCCAGATTGCCCGGCACCCGGATCGCCACGGCGGGCGAGCCCAGCTGAACGAAGAACACGCCGACC